>DATCYD010000333.1:0-36670 GCA_036570465.1 Anseongella sp. | reverse complement strand
CAAAGTCCAGTCCTACCTCCTTTTGCGCCCGGCACATCCATTCTGAAAAAGAATTGGGCACCGCTTGCGGCAACGAGCGCACATGCGGCGCCCAGGCAAGCACTACTTTCGGATGTTTCCGGGTTTTGTTCTCTTCGATCGTGATCAGATCGGCGAAACTTTGCAAGGGATGCAGAGTGGCACTTTCCATTGAAACCACCGGAACCCTGCAATAATTGATGAATTTGTTCAGAATTTCTTCGTGATAATCTTCTTCCCGGTTTACCAGACCTGGAAAACTACGGAGGCCCAACACATCGCAATACTGACCCATGACGCCGGCTGCCTCGCGAATATGCTCCACGGTGCTTCCGTTCATCACGGCGCCATCCTGGAATTCCAGCGCCCAGCCTTCCTTGTCGATGTTCATCACAATCACGTTCATTCCCAGGTTCATGCCAGCTTTCTGCGTACTCAGCCGGGTACGAAGGCTCGGATTCAGGAAGATCAACCCCAGGGTTTTATTCGCTCCTTTTTCTTTATTGGCAAAAGGTTGCTTTTTAATCCTCAGGGCTTCGGAAAGTAGGGAAGGCAGATCTTCTACATCGCCAACGGAAGTAAATTTTTTCATGTAGCTTACTGGGTTTATGCTTCAAATTTCTGTTTTTTCATCACTTTATCAAATGCTTCAAAGAATATGCCTGCTTCTTCCTCTCCAATGTTCAACGCGGGCAGAATCCGGATCGTGTTTTTATCAGAAGAAGAACCGGTAAAAATGCCATGTTCTTCCAGCAGCGCTTTGCGCACCGGCGCGCAGGGAATTTCAAGTTCTGCACCGATCATCAGCCCGCGTCCGCGCACCTCCCGGATACCCGGCCTTGCCGATAGCTCGTTGATGAACCAATTGCCGGTCCTGGCCGCGTTTGTCAGAAGGTCTTCATCTTTTATTACATCCAGCACGGCTGAAGCGGCAGCGCATGCCAGGTGATTTCCGCCAAAGGTGGTGCCAAGCATGCCGTGTTTGGCCGCTATGGAAGGATGGATCAGGATGCCGCCAACCGGAAAGCCATTGCCCATACCTTTAGCCATGCTTATAATGTCAGGCTGTACACCGGCTTGTTGATGAGCGAAAAAGTCACCTGTGCGACCGTATCCTGACTGCACTTCATCCAGGATCATCAGCGCTCCGTGCCGATCGCAAAGTTGGCGGATGTGCTTCAGGAAATCCGCAGTGGGCACCTGCACGCCTCCGACACCCTGAATGCCTTCGATGATTACGGCTGCGGTTTCTCCGTCCACGGCCGTTTCAAGGGCGGCGCTATCGTTAAAGGGAACAAATACGAAACGGTCGTTCTCGTTCAGCGGTGCGACAATGGCCGGGTTATCGGTAGCGGCTACAGCGGCAGAGGTGCGACCGTGGAAGGCCTTGCTGAAGCTAATGATCTTTTTCCTTCCGGTATGGAAAGAAGCCAGTTTGAAAGCGTTCTCATTGGCTTCGGCTCCGGAGTTTACCAGAAAAAGAGGATAATCAGGGTAACCGCTCAGGGCGCCCAGTTTATCGGCCACTTCCAGTTGACCGGGAATTTTCACGGAATTGGAATAAAAGCCAATGCGGTTGAGTTGGCCTGTGATCTTCTGCACGTAGTGCGGATGGCTGTGTCCAATGGAAATAACAGCGTGCCCGCCGTAAAGGTCCAGGTACCGGCGCCCGTCCGCGCCCCATAGCCAGGAGCCGCTGGCTTTCACCGGTTCAATGTCAAATAATGGATATACGTCGAATAATGGCATGTTGATTCGATTTTTAACTCGTTAATCGGTCTTGTACAGATTACCGGCCTTTTCGGCCGATGTGATAATGCCACGGATCATGGCCGAACTGAATCCATGGTGTTCCATCTGGTTTAGTCCGGCGATGGTGCAGCCGCGGGGCGAGGTCACCTTATCGATCTCGTTTTCGGGATGCGAATGTTCGTTTGCCAGCAACCCGGCTGCACCTCTTGCAGTTTGAGCCGCCATCATCAGGGCTTCTTCGGAATGAAAGCTGATCTCGATCCCGCCCTGTGAGGCCGCTCTGATGGCTCTAAGGAAAAAGGCGATGCCACAGGCGCAAAGCGCGGTAGCGGCCAGCATTTGTTCTTCCTTGATCACAAGGGTTTTCCCCACGGCGTCGAAAATGTGTTTGGTCAATTCTACCGATGCTGCCGTCGAGGTACTGTCAGAAGCGATGCAAGTCATGGACTCTCCGATGGCAATGGCTGTATTGGGCATGGCCCGCACGATGGAGGTCTCGCTGCCCAGGTGTTTACGCAGATCACCGACAGTTACGCCGGTAACGATGGAGATCACCGTATGCCTGGTCGGGTCAATTCCGTCTTTGATGGATGTGAGGACCTGGTTAAGCTGCTGGGGCAGCACGCTGATAATTATGATCTCAGCTTTCCGTATAGCGTCAGTATTGCTGTCAGTGACGGCAAATCCTTCCTGGCTCAGTTCGTCCAGGAGGGTGGCGTTCCGCCGGGTAATGATCACGTCTTCCTTTTTATAAAGATTTTTCTGTGTGATTCCCCTTGCTATCGCGGTACCTAAATTGCCGCCTCCTAATATTGCTACATTCATTGCATGAAGTGGTTAACTGTTTTAAAAAGCCACCGCTTTTAATTTAAGGCCGGTGGTTTCATCGAAACCGCACATCAGATTCATATTCTGGACTGCCTGGCCCGAAGCGCCTTTCAACAGATTATCCGTAATGCTGATGATCATCAGTTTATCGTCGTGTTTCTCCAGGTACAGCAGGCACTTATTCGTATTGACTACCTGCTTGAGGTCAATATTTTCCGGGCTGATATGCGTAAACGGATGCGGCCGGTAAAAATCCTGGTATAATTCTCTGGCAGAGGCTTCATCCAGGGGGCAATCTATATACGCTGTTGCAATGATCCCCCGGCTGAAATCTCCCCGATAGGGGATCAGATTCAGCTGACCGGGAAAGCCCGCCTGCAGCTGGTTAAGGCTGCGTGTAATTTCTTTCAGGTGCTGATGGCCAAAAGCCTTATAAACCGAAAGATTATTATTGCGCCAGCTGAAATGTGTCGTTCCCGAGGGGGCCTGGCCGGCGCCGGTAGAACCGGTGACAGCGGTCAGATGCACCTCCTTGTCCAGCAAGCCTTCCGATGCCAGCGGAAGCAAGGCCAGCTGGATGCCGGTGGCAAAACAACCGGGATTGGCAATGTTCGCAGCTTTTCGGATGGCGTCCCGGTTCAGTTCCGGGAGGCCATAAATGAAATGCCGGCCATGTTGCTTCTGTGTCCCCGGCGCCATCTGTCCGGGCCCGCTCTGTTTATGATCGCCTTGTCCTTCAGCGACGGGCCGGAAGTCCGGATTGTTGCGGAAGTCCTGGCTCAGGTCGATGATGCGGACGTGGTTCGCCACCGGATTTGCTTCCAGGTATTTTTGTGCGTTTCCGTGGCCCACGCATAGAAACAGAATGTCTATGTCATCCGAGGTTTCGGCAGCGAATTTCAGATCGGTATCGCCCAGAAGGTCATTGTGCACCTGATAAACAGGTTTTCCGGCCTGGCTCTGGCTGTGGGCAAAAACGATATTGACGGCCGGATGATGGATCAGCAGGCGAATCAGTTCCCCGCCGGTATAGCCCGCGGAGCCAACGATACCTGTGTTAATTTTCTTCATTTACGTTATAATAGATGGCAGTCTGGTTGCCGAATATTTTGGTGAATCCTTTAACGTCTTCAGCGGTCCAGCCTTTGTTCATTTCTCCGTAACTGCCGAAACGGGCTGACATCAGGTCGTGTGCCGAATCGATCCCGTTTACTACAAAACGATAAGGATGAAGCGTCAGATATACCTGCCCGGTCACATGCTGCTGAGTATCCTCCAGGAATTTCTCGATGTTCCGCATGGTGGGGTCCAGCAACTGTCCTTCATGCAGCCAGTTTCCGTACCACATGGCCAGCTGGTCTTTCCAGTAGAGTTGCCATTTGGTGAGTACATGTTTTTCCAGCGTATGGTGGGCCTTGATGATCAGCAAGGGTGCGGCGGCTTCGAAACCTACTCTTCCCTTGATGCCGATTATGGTGTCTCCTACGTGAATGTCCCGGCCAATACCGTACGGAGCCGCGAGGGCATTCAGGCGGCGGATAGCGTCCGTGGGCTTGTCAAATTGTTCTTCATTAATGCCTTTCAGTTCTCCTTTTTCGAAATGAAGGGTAATGTCTTCGGACCCGTCCTTACTGACTGGAGTCGGAAAGGCATCCCCGGGCAGGTTCTGACCGGAAGTAAGCGTTTCTTTTCCGCCTACCGAGGTACCCCAGATACCTTTATTAATGGAGTATTTCGCCTTTTCAAAGTTCATTTCGACGCCATGTTCCTTCAGGAATTCTATTTCAGCCTCCCTGGAAAGCTGCAGGTCACGAATAGGCGTTATGATCTCCGTGCCGGGCAGTAAAATCTGGAAAACCATATCAAAACGCACCTGATCGTTGCCGGCTCCGGTGCTTCCATGGGCAATGGCATCGGCTTTAATTTCTTTGGCATAATCGGCGATGGCGATGGCCTGGGAAATACGTTCAGCGCTCACCGAAAGCGGATACGTGTTGTTCTTCAGGATGTTTCCGAAGATCAGGTACCGGATACAGCTTTCATAATACCGGTCCACCGCGTCAACACACTGATAACTGGCCGCTCCCAGCTCCATGGCGCGCTTTTCTACATCCTTTATTTCTTCTTTGCTGAACCCACCGGTATCTACCGTTACCGCATGTACTTCCATGTGCTTGATCCTGGACAGGTACAACAGGCAGTAGGTGGTATCGAGGCCGCCGCTATATGCTAAAACTACTTTTTTCATCCGTTTAAATCTTAGAAAATAAAACAAACACTTTGGCCGAGCGCCGCAGCCTGGCATTGATCCGTTCCAGCAGCGACGCTTTATGAGTGATCTGCTTCAGCTTCTCACTGGAAGCCTTTTCAGCGTCTTCCTTTTCGCGACGTTCCTTCTCCTGACGCTCATTCTCCTTTTCTTCCGGGTCGTAGAGCATGGCGGTGCAAAGACAATTCTTGCGTTCCTTGCTCATGAGAATATCGTGATTTACACAACTCCGGCAACCTTTCCAGAACTCTTCGTCATCAGTGAGCTCGGAATAGGGCACCGGTTCGTAGCCCAGCTCTGAATTGATCTTCATTACGGCGAAACCCGTGGTAAGGCCGAAAATCTTCGCATCCGGGTATTTTTTCCGGGAGAGTTCAAAAATACGGTATTTGATGGCCTTTGCCAACCCATGCTTCCGGAAGTCAGGATGTACGATCAATCCTGAATTGGCCACGAACTTCCCGTGACCCCAGGTTTCGATGTAACAAAAGCCTGCCCAGGAGCCATCTGTGTGCAAAGCGATCACCGCTTTCCCTTCCTGCATTTTTTTCCGGACATATTCCGGAGAACGTTGCGCAATACCCGTCCCGCGCGCCTTGGCGCTCTCGGCCATTTCGTTGGTAATTGCGTCGGCATAGTCCAGATGCCGGTCATCCGCAACGGTAATAATGAAGTCGTTTAAGTTTTCCACCTGAACATTCGTTGGGGGATACGATCCTGCTTTATAAAATAATTAAAAAAACACTTGGGAGGAGCCGCTACGTAAGCGGCTATATTGATGTTAAAGACGCATCAGCGTCTTGGGAAGGGTCTGATCAGGTATGTGAATACGTGTTTTTTCATCAAGTAGCAAAGATCACAAAAAAACAGATATAATTGCAAATAATTTTTCTAATTTCATCTTTTGAAGAGTTTAGTGTATGAAAGCGTTATTTACTACCGGTGTTTGTTTCCTTTGTTTTCTTTTCAGTGTTTCTGCCCAAAAAGCAGAAAATCAGGGGCCGGATACAATTAGTGTGGAAGAGGTGAAAAGTATCATAGAGGTGCTTTCGGCCGATAGTCTGCGTGGTCGTGGATTGCTTAACGGTGGGGCCGGGATCGCAGCGGATTATATAATCAGCAAGTTCAGGGAAACCGGGCTGGTACCGGGACCCGGGCAAACCGATTTCAGGCAGGATTTTACCCTAAACAGGGTTATTTATACAGACTATCATGCAAAAATTGACTCTGAAACGATTGAGGTACCCAACATCATCGTAGCCAGTCAGCAGCTGAAAATCGACTGGGACCAGGATACTCCCGATATCAAGGTGATCTTCATTGGGGTAAAGGATGATATCCGAAGGAAGCTGGAATATGTCAACCGGCTGGAGTCCGATAAGCTCGTGGTAGTTGACCGGATATTGAGGCCGATCTTCAACCGGATTGGCGCCGGGGTGCAGCGTGAAAAGTATTTTATTGATTCGGTATATCGTCCTAAAAATCCATATTCTACCGTATTTGTCCTTACTGATGCTTATAAATTCAACAAGTTTGAAGTAAAGGCTGAAACTAAAACTGAGAAAGTGGATGCCACCAATATTATTGGGGTGCTTCCCGGAAAGAGTCGTCAGGGTGAATATGTTATTTTTTCAACCCATTATGATGGGCTGGGTTATATTCCGGCGGATAAGGGAGATACCATTGCCAACGGAGCCGATGATGGTGGTTCCAGTACGGCAGCCCTGCTGACTCTGGCTAACCATTTCCGGGAAACAGATCAGAATGAACGGTCCATTATGTTCGTGGCCTTTTCGGCACAGAAGGCCGGAGGCGTGGGTTCGGAATTTTTTGCCCGGACGATTGATCCGTCGAAAATTGTTGCCGCCATCAACATGGATGTGATCGGAAAGGCCTCTCAGTTCGGGCCAGAGAGCGCTTACATTACGGGCTACAAAGAATCTTCCTTACCCAATATCCTGCGCGACTACGCACCGGGCAAGTTTAAATTCAGGCCTGATCCTTACAAGGAAGCCGATCTTTTTAAGCAGTCAGATAATTTTCCGCTGGCGCAATTGGGTGTTCCCGCGCATACAGTCTCCACCTTCCAGCTGGGAGCAGATCCTTATTATAACGGAGCACGAGACGATATTCATACCATTCTGGCCTATATTGACAATCTCACAACCATCATCAATGCCATTGCCGTTTCCTCCCAACCCATCATCAGCGGGGCGGAAACACCCACCCGTATTGATCCCGCGGAACTTTGAGAAAAACAGTTCCCTTTCAATAGAGCTTCCGGTAAAACTCCCGGTAGGCGGTTCCGGGGTTCTCAGAAAGGTTCACCGCGGAAGAAACCGCTACCCCGAATATGCCGGTAGCCAGCAACTCTTCCACATCGTCCGGTTTGATCCCACCCGCAGCGATTACCGGAATATCCACATTTCGTTTCTGTAATTCACCGGCAATGCGAAGATAGTCGCTCGTTGCCAGGAACTGATTCGAATGCCGGATGGTTTGGGTTGGTTTGTGCGGGCCCAGGCCCACGTAATCGGCGCCGTCATCATAAGCAGCCAGCACCTCTTCCAGGGTATGAGCGGAGCCGCCAATGGTTTTGGCGTCTCCAAGCAGCCGGCGGGCTTCCCGTACAGGCATATCGCCTCGTTCAAGATGAACGCCCTGTGCTTCTCCAAGCTCCATGCAGATCTCCACGCCTGAGCAGATGATCAGCGTAGTGCCCCAATCATCACAGATGGCTTCCATTTGTGCTGCTTCGTCCAGCCAGGACTTTTTATCCGCTTTGTTTTTGCTGCGGTATTGAATCCATTTCGCACCGGCTTCACAAGCTGCCGTTGCCAGTTCCGGATGGGTGAAAACAGGAACATCCTGAGTCAGGTAGTGAAAAGGGGCTATATACTTTTTCATATGTCAAAATTTAAGGGACAGACCGGCCAGAAAGTTAACACCTGCCTGCGGAAAGTAAAAATTTTCCCGGATTGCCTCAGCCCCGCTGATATAGCCGTAGGTGTAACCGTTGGATTCATATTGATGGTCAAATATATTATTTACCAGAAGGGTGACTTTTAATTCGCGGAAACCTCTTACCCGGAAGCGGTACGATAAACGGACATCGTTTACCAGCCAGGCATCCAGTCGTCTTGCCTCAGCGGAGGTGTTATCCAGGTATTGTTTTCCCACATATTTGGTCATGAAAGCCGCGGATAAACTCGGCAGAGGCTGAAATAAAAGCTCGCTGCCTGCAATGATGCTGGGCGAGAAAGCGATGTCGGTATCTTCATACTCAACCACTTGCTGATCGCCGGTGTCGTAGTTGTCCAGGTATTCGGTGAATTTGCGGATTTTGTTCATGCTGAAGGTGGCATTGGCCGTCCAGCTTAGTTGCCTCAGCAGCTTCACTGAGCCATATAGTTCCAGGCCTGTGCGGTAGCTTTCGGGGATGTTCACCCGGGTATAGGATCCAACATCATTGATCTTCCCGGTGAGGATCAGCTGGTCCCGGTAACTCATCAGGTAGAAATTGAGTCCTGCACTTCCCGTGTTGAAACGACCTTTCCAACCGGCTTCCAGATCGTAAAGCCGTTCAGCCCCCGGGCGGCTTCCCGGTGTGGATTCTGTGTAGTCATCCCGGTTGGGCTCTTTATTGGCGACACTGAAAGAGGCATATACCGTATGCCGGGGCGAGGGCTTGAAGCTAATTCCTGCCTTGGGGTTGAAAAAATCCAGCGTGACTTCCTGCCGGACGTTCATTCCGTTGCGGTCAAAACCCAGGAACGAGTAAAACACTCGTCTGTACTGCAGATCGGCGAAGACGCTCAAACGTTCCGTAAGCATATGTTCCAGCTTTCCGTAAACGTTAAAATCCGTTTTAAAGGCATCGTTTTCGTAATAGCGATCGTCCTTGAAGCTGTCGGAAGCAAATTCTGCCCAGGTAATTTCTCCAAAATGGCTGCCATCGTATTCGTTATATGCCCCCCCAAGCGTATAAGTGGTACGGCCAGGTTCATAATTCAGCGAATAGGTAAGCCCGTAAAAGGTATTATCCAGCCAGCGCCGCCTGATCAGGTCGGTTGTGCTGATCGTATCGCCGCCAGTGATGATATCTTCCAATCCGTAACCGGAAAAGTCCTCACCGGGTTTCAGTTCTTCGTAATACCCGCGGCCTTTTGTCAGATGTAAACCAATGTTAGCGTTCAGGGCAGAAGAAAACTGATGTGAATAGAGTGCCTGATAATGGTCCTGCTGATAGTTGTCAGTCTGATCATCGTAAGTGAACTGATTATAGGTGCGGGAACCGGCGCTCAGGAGCCGTTCTGCATCAGTTTCACTCAGGCCGTTTCGTTCTATAAAGGCTGCCATCCCAGTGGCGTCACCTTCCAGGCGAGCCTGGGGAATTCCATTCCAGGCCTGATAAGTTTTCTCCTTTCCTGAAAAGACGTTGAAGCTCAATAAGTCCTGTTTCCCCTGATAGGTCCCGTTAATAAAGAAAGAGTGCAGCCTGGAGCTGGCACGGTCCACAAAACCTTCGGAGCGAATCCTTGAAAGACGTCCGTTAAAGCTAAAGGCGTTGTTGATCAGTCCGGTGCCAACCGATACGGTGTTTTTCAACGTATTAAATGAGCCGAAAGAATTGTCCAGTTCAGCATAAGGCCGGGGAGAAGCTTTCGTGGTTTGAATATTGATGCTTCCCCCGAAAGCTCCCGCACCATTGGTGGAGGTGCCTACACCTCGTTGTATCTGCATATTATCAACAGAAGAAGCAAAGTCCGGCAGGTTTACCAGGAATGTTCCCTGTGATTCGGCATCATTCAGCGGAATGCCGTTAATGGTTAGGTTTACCCGGGTGTTATCGCTTCCACGAATACGAATACCAGTATATCCAACCCCGTTTCCGGCATCGGAGCTAACTACGACCGAAGGGCTCAGATTTACCAGGTAAGGCAGATCCTGACCCAGGTTCTGTTTTTCCAGATAGGTCTTATCGATATTGGTAAAAGCAGTTGCCGAATTGGCCGAAGCTCTGGTGGCTGTAACAATCACCTCTTCAGTCATGTAATTCGCTTGTTCCATGATGACCTCCACCGGCCTGTTCTGAGGAAGCGTAACCCGTCGTTCGGCCGGGGCATAACCTAGGAATGTGATCCGGAGCACATAATCTCCCGCCCGAAGGTCCGGAAACCGGAACACACCCGCAGAATCGGTTTGCGCGCTCATGAATGTGTTTTGAATGCTGACGGTTGCTCCCTGCAGCGACTCACCGCTTGCCCCGTCCTTGATTGCACCACGAAGCACCTGTTGTCCCAGAACATATGCCGGGCTCATCAGTGCCATGCAAATGACAATGATCCTTTTCATTTTTCAAGAATAATTTAACAGGGTCGATTTCTCACCTATCCCTACGCCGGCATTACCCGGATCAGGTTTCTGTCTGCATGCCTTTAAAAGTTCAGCCTGCAGGCAATGGGTATGATCTCAGCCCGTAAGGGCACCCCTTGTGAATAAAAGCCCAAATCTACAGCGAATAAAAGGTAATTGCAAATTGTGGTGCTTTGCTGACACATTGTAGAGGCACCACCATTTAAGGGGAAGCGTTGTGACGACCGTTTTACGGGAAATAGAGATAAAACAGAATAGATATAACCTCGCAAGGTTATATTTGGCATTCTGGAACGACACTTGCAATCTTCCTGATGCAAATACGAAATACGGTCATAAAAAATATCAAGCATGTCAGGATGTACTTTTACTTCACATTGTGTTAACCATTTAAATTAATTTCTATTAAGTTATGAGAAAATCAAGTTTAAAGTACTTACTGTTGGCCGGAGTGGCCGGTGGTTTGATGGCATTTACAGTAGCTCAGGAAGGTTCTATTTCCGGTAGTGTTACACCGGTTGAAGCTTCTGCAGTTGTATGGACCGTTGCAGGTTCCGATACCTTGAAAGCGGCGGCAGATGCCACCACAGGTGCTTTTGAGATCACAGGTGTTCCTGCAGGAGATTATGTGGTAACGATCGACGGGGCCGATCCCTATGTCGATACCACATTAACGGTCACCGTTCAGGACGGACAAGCGACAGATGTTGGCGAGGTTCAACTTTCTGAAGCCGCGATCGATTCTGACGCGGGAGGATTCTGATAATTTCCTCAGCATAAAAATAGCGCCCAGGTCTTTATGGCCGGGCGCTTTTTTTATGCTCATTCCACACGTCACCGATGGCTTTTACTGCGTTCTGAATACGGGCCTCACCCAAACCGGAAACCACCCGGTAAACAGCGTTCAGTTTTTCCAGCTCGTCGCGGTAGCGTTCGAAAAAATAAGGCCTCTTATGTGGAAAACCCCGAAGCGGATCATCTTCCCAGGGGTTATCGATGTTTGTCAATAAGTAAAGGTCATAATGCCGGTTCTTTACTTCTTCTTTGATAAAATCAGGGCATTCGCCAAAGATTTCCTCGCAAAAAACCTTGACATTCAGGATGGTAACATCACAAATAATCAGTTGACCCGCCAATGGCACGAGACTTTCCTCGAGTGCGATCTGGCCGTAAAACATATTTATTTCATCCTGGAGCACCGGATCGTCCTTTAAATAGGTGCAATAATACCGGGCGTATTCCGGCACCCAAACGGTATTAAAATGCCTGGCCAGGGCCAGGGCCAGGGTTGACTTCCCCGTTGATTCGGGGCCGATGATAGCGACTTTAAACATATATCTCCGTAAATATATATATTCCGTGAAAATTTAATATTTTTGCACAATTTTTGGAACACAAAAAACTCCCACCTCAAATGCCAAGAAACGAAAGTATTCGATCAGTTTTAATTATCGGTTCAGGACCTATAGTCATCGGGCAAGCATGTGAATTTGATTATTCAGGATCCCAGGCATCGCTGTCCCTGAAAGAAGAAGGAATAGAGGTAGCCATTATCAATTCCAACCCGGCTACCATCATGACAGACAAGGTGATCGCCGATCATATATATCTGCGGCCGCTGACCACCGATTCCATAGCGGAGATACTGGAACTGCATCGAGATACGCCGGGCATGAAGCAAATAGACGCTGTTTTGCCCACCATGGGCGGTCAGACAGCTCTGAACCTTTGCAAGGAAGCGGAAGAACGGGGGATCTGGGAACGGTACGGCGTCAGGGTGATTGGCGTAGATGTCGATGCCATCGAACGTACCGAGAACCGGGAAGCTTTCCGCCAACTGATGGTTGACATCGGCATCGGAGTGGCAAAATCAAAGATTGCCAACTCCTTCCTGGAAGGGAAAGAAGCGGCTCAGGATATCGGTTTTCCGCTGGTAATACGTCCATCCTATACCCTTGGAGGGAGTGGTGGCGGATTCGTCCATAAGAAAGAAGAATTTGATGCCGCCCTGAACCGGGGCTTGCAGGCGTCGCCCAGTCATGAAGTATTGGTAGAGCAGGCTGTGTTGGGCTGGAAGGAATTCGAACTCGAGCTGCTGCGCGACAATAACGACAATGTGATTATCATCTGCTCTATCGAGAACTTCGACCCGATGGGCATACATACCGGGGATTCTATTACGGTGGCCCCCGCCATGACCCTCTCTGACAGGGCATATCAGGATATGCGCAATCAGGCCATTAAAATGATGCGGGCTATCGGAAACTTCGCCGGTGGGTGTAATGTGCAGTTCGCACAAGATCCTGAAACAGAAAGACTGATTGCTATTGAGATTAATCCCAGGGTTTCCCGATCTTCGGCACTGGCCTCCAAAGCAACCGGTTATCCCATTGCCAAGATCGCGGCCAAACTGGCCATTGGCTATAATCTGGACGAACTGGAGAACCAGATCACTAAAACTACATCAGCCTACTTTGAGCCCACCCTGGATTACGTGATCGTAAAGATACCCCGCTGGAACTTTGATAAGTTCCCTGGCGCTAATCGCCATCTGGGATTGCAGATGAAATCGGTGGGCGAGGTCATGGGCATTGGCCGAAGCTTCAATGAAGCCTTGCAGAAGGCTTGCCAGTCTCTGGAAATAAACCGCCTGGGCCTGGGAGCAGACGGCCGCCAGGAGCGAAACCTGGAAAAGATAATGGAAAGCCTGGAAAACCCTTCCTGGGACCGGTTATTCCATATCTGGGATGCACTTTCCCTGGGCGTTCCCATTACCTCTATTCAAAAGGCAACCCGCATTGACCGCTGGTTCCTCATGCAAATCAACGAGCTGGTAGTGCTGGAAGGAGGGATAAAACGGTTTGATATCCATAACCTGCCGAAAGAATTATTGATGCAGGCTAAGGAAAAGGGATTTTCCGATGCGCAGATTGCCTGGATGCTGAAATGTACTGAAGACGAGGTCTATGAATACCGCATATCGTTGGGCATCCGGAGAGCTTATAAAATGGTGGATACCTGTGCGGCTGAATTCCCGGCTCAGACACCTTATTTCTATTCAACCTTCGAAGGGGCCTCGGTCAACGGAGGGGAAAGCAACCCTGTCAATGAATCCATTGTAAGCGACCAAAAGAAAGTAATTGTCCTTGGCTCCGGCCCCAACCGGATTGGCCAGGGCATTGAATTCGATTATTCCTGCGTGCACGGATTGATCGCAGCCAAAGAATCCGGATATGAGTCCATCATGATCAATTGCAATCCGGAAACGGTCTCCACGGATTTCAACATGGCAGACAAACTGTATTTCGAGCCGGTATTCTGGGAGCATGTCCGCGAGATCATTGACCTGGAAAAACCAGAAGGGGTAATTGTGCAGCTGGGAGGCCAGACAGCGCTTAAGATGGCTGAAAAGCTGGATGAGAAAGGAATCCGTATCATTGGCACATCCTATAAGAACATGGATTTAGCCGAAGACCGGGGACATTTTTCTGACTTGTTGAAAGAGCTCGATATTCCATATCCGAAGTACGGCGTTGCCGACAACGCAGAGGAAGCCCTGGAAGTAGCGGCACAGGTGGGCTATCCCGTACTTGTTCGCCCCAGTTATGTTCTTGGCGGACAGGGAATGAGCATCGTCATCAACGATGAGGAACTGGAACGGGCAGTTGTTAACCTGCTGAAGAGTATCCCCGGGAACCGCATTCTGATCGACCATTTCCTGGATCGGGCCGAAGAAGCCGAGTCGGACGCCATCTGCGACGGGGAAGACGTTTGCATCATCGGCCTGATGGAGCATATTGAACCGGCCGGTATCCATTCGGGAGATTCGAGCGCAGTATTGCCTCCCTTTGAACTATCAGAGAACGTTGTACGTCAGATGGAAGAATACACGCGCAAGCTGGCCTTTGCACTGAATGTACGCGGACTGCTGAATATACAGTTTGCCATTAAGAATGAAAAAGTGTACGTGATCGAAGCCAACCCCCGTGCTTCGCGGACCGTACCGTTTATCGCAAAGGCATACGATGTGCCGTTCATCAATATTGCCACCAAAGTGATGCTCGGAGCCAACAAATTGAAAGACTTCACAATTGACCGCAAGCTGGAAGGTTATGCGATTAAGGAACCTGTATTTTCTTTTGATAAATTCCCCGAAGTGAACAAAGAGCTGGGGCCGGAAATGAAATCCACCGGCGAAGCAATCCGCTTCATCCGCGACCTGGATGATCCATTCTTCCGCCATTTATACAAGGAAAAATCAATGTACCTTAGTAAGTAACCATGACACTGGATATCGATCAGAAAGATCTGAATAAAATGACTGTGGTGGGTGATAAAGTGCTGATAAAGCCGAAGTCGCCCAGTGAGAAAACGAAGTCAGGACTGTTTTTGCCCCCCGGCGTTCATGAGAATGAACCTGTTCATAGTGGATATGTGCTGAAGGTAGGTCCGGGTTACCCTATTCCAAATCTGAGTGAAGACGACCCCTATCTGAATAAAAGCGAAGTGAAATATCTTCCGCTGCAGCCCCGCGAAGGCGATCTGGCCATTTACCTGCCCAAAAGTGGTTTCGAGATCATCTTCAACGGTGAAAAGTACATCATTGTACCGCATTCGGCCATTCTGCTGCTCATCCGGGATGAAGGCATGTTTGAGTAAATCGTTCAGAAAAGCAACGCTTCTACGTAGAACCACGCAAAAACCAGGCAAAGTATCACCTTGATGCCGGTGCCAACCAGAAAGCCGACGAAGGAACCCCAGGCTGCGCGGAGGGCGCGTGCCTGATCCGTCGAATCATGAATGAGCTCGCCGATGTAGGCGCCCGCGAAAGGCCCGATAATAATCCCGATGGGGCCGGCGAACAACCCGATGGCCATGCCAATCATTGCCCCGTACTGCCCGGTTTTTGAACCGCCGTATTTTTTGGTACCCCATGCCGGTACCAGGTAATCCAGCGCCACCACGACGATGGTAATTATAGCCGTAATAATCAGGAACCGCTGGCTGAATTCAGCGAAGTCCGAATAGTGAAGCAGTAACAGTCCTACCCAGGCAATAGGAGGCCCCGGCAACACAGGCAGAAAACTTCCCAGGATCCCCGTTAAAATGGCCACAGCCGCAAGTATAACAAGAAATACATCCATCGAAAGCGGTTAACTCCGGCCGGCGGGCATGGTCTGCGCCGAGCGATTTTGATCGTGGGGCAAAGCGCCAGCTTTGCGGGACCCGCGATCAGCTTAGCGAACGCAGACCATGCCCGCCGGACTTATCCAAACAATGCCCCGATCACTTCCTCGATCTTCCCTACCGAAACAACTTCGATCTGATAACGGGATAAATTTAACTCTTTATGATTGTACCGGGAAATATACAGGGTTTCAAAGCCAAGCTTTTCCGCTTCGGCAATGCGTTGTTCTACCCGGTTCACGGCCCTGATCTCTCCCGAAAGGCCCACTTCTGCGGCAAAGCAACAGTGAGGCGATAATGGAATATCCTCGTGGGATGAAATGATGGAGCAGACCAGGCCCAGGTCGATGGCCGGGTCATCGATCCGGATTCCGCCGGTGATGTTTAGAAAGACGTCTTTCATACCCAGACGGAAACCACAGCGTTTTTCAAGCACTGCCAGCAGCATATTCATTCGCCGGCTGTCAAAACCGGTGGCGCTACGCTGTGGGGTCCCATATACAGAGGGACTTACCAGTGCCTGGGTTTCGATCAGCATGGGCCGGATGCCTTCCATGGTGACAGAAACGGCTACACCACTCAAGGCTTCATCCCGTTGGGAAAGTAATACTTCTGAAGGGTTCTTCACTCCACGCATGCCATTTCCCTGCATCTGGTACACCCCAAGTTCGGCAGCTGCTCCAAAACGGTTTTTGATGGCACGAAGGATGCGATAGGTATGATGCCGGTCTCCTTCGAATTGAAGGACGGTATCCACCATGTGTTCCAGGATCTTAGGGCCGGCAATCAGGCCGTCCTTGGTGATATGGCCGATCATGAATACGGGAACGTGGCTCTCTTTTGCGAAGCGAAGCAATTCCGCAGTACATTCCCGGACCTGGGAGACGCTACCGGGGGTAGAATCAATGTGTGCCGAGTAAAGGGTTTGAACTGAATCGATGATTACCAGCTGAGGTTCCAGTAGCTCGGCCTGTTTCAGAATATGCTGAGTAGAAGTCTCAGTAAGAATAAACGCATCGTCCCTGATAGGAACGTTATCTGTTGTGACTGAGGGTTCCTGGCCGGTCGTTTCAGCCGGCTTCAGCCGGTTTGCCCGAAGCTTGATCTGCTGCGCGCTTTCTTCTCCTGAAACATAAAGTACCTTTAGCGGTAACTGCATGGCTACCTGCAGCATCAGGGTCGATTTCCCGATCCCGGGTTCCCCTCCCAGCAATACAAGAGACCCGGGTACAATGCCTCCCCCCAGGACGCGATCAAACTCCGTGTCGCCGGTACGGATCCGGTATTCAGGTGAAAATTCGATCTCACTGATCCGGACGGGCTGATTGATCCGGCCGGGGCTACCCTGACGGCTGCCGGGGCTGCCTGGGGACTGACTTCCTCCTTTGACGGTTACTTCTTCGGCAAAACTATTCCAGGAATTGCATGACGGGCATTTTCCCAGCCATTTGGCAGATTCATAACCGCAGCTCTGACAAAACCATGCACTTTTTGTTTTAGCCATCCTGCTCCTCTTCCTGGTTTTCTTCAGCATCCCTGGGAGGAAGACCATTGAGTTTACGCAGCAGACCATTGTTCTCGCGCTGCAATTCCAGCTCTTCTTCCTTCAACTCCATGTAATCCCTCACTGAACGCCTGATAAATGTCCAGATAAAATACGGGATCAGCATGATGATGATAACGACCAGGATCTGTACAATGTTCGTGAGCCAGTTCATTACTCCTAATATAGGGACAAGTGTGGAGATTACCGGCTAAACAAATCAGGTAATCACCCCATTAATCTTGATCTTTTCGTCAAATCTTGATCTCTTCGTCGCGGTCCGAATAGAAATGATACTCGGTCAGATGATAGGAAGAAACAGCTTTGATACGGATCCACTTCTTGTACCGCAGGTACCATTTGACCTGCCTGGAAACCATGCCCTTTTTCAGGAAGGCTTCGATATACGGATGAACACAGAGGGTGATATTACGCTCGTTCTGTTCCTTGAGAATATATTCCAGGTTGTTCTCTATGTCGTCCATCAGCAGAATGCTGGCTTTCACCTCGCCGGTACCCCCGCAGGTAGGACATTGTTCCACCGTGACGATATTCATCTCAGGGCGTACCCGCTGACGGGTGATCTGCACCAGGCCGAACTTACTGGGCGGAAGGATCGTATGCTTGGCCCGGTCGTCCTTCATTTCATCACGGAGTGAATTGTACAGCTGCTTTCGGTTTACCGCTTTATGCATGTCGATGAAATCGATCACGATAATGCCGCCCATGTCGCGAAGCCGGAGCTGCCGGGCAATTTCCCGGGCGGCTTCCACATTCACCTGCAGCGCATTATCTTCCTGATTGATCTGACTGTTGGTCCGGTTGCCGCTGTTCACGTCGATCACATGCATGGCCTCGGTATGCTCAATGATGAGATAGGCGCCGCCCTGCATGTTTACCGTTCGCCCGAATAGCGCTTTGATCTGCTTATCGATGCCGAAATTCTCGAACAAAGTGGCTTTCCCCTTATACAACTTGACGATCTTCTCCTGGGAAGGCGCTATGTTTTTTATATAGGCGCTGACGTCCGAGAAAATATGCGGATCATTTACATAGATGTTCTGAAAGTCAGGATTAAGAATATCCCTCAGAATGCTTGATGTACGGTCTATCTCTCCAACGATCTTCTTGGATGGTTCGGTTACTTTCAGACGGACTGCAAAGGCTTCCCACTTTTCGATCAGTTCTTTCAGATCGTTGTGCAGTTCGGCCACGCTAACCCCTTCGGAAACCGTGCGGATGATAACACCAAAATTACGGGGACGGATATTCTCTACCAGTTTCCGCAGGCGGGTACGTTCGGCGTTTCCCTTGATCTTCTTTGACAGGGAGATCACATTGGAGAACGGTACCAATACCAGGTACCGGCCCGCCAGGGAAATGTCAGAACTCAGTCGCGGTCCTTTGTTGGAAATAGGTTCCTTGGCAATCTGTACGGGAATGAGCTGATTCTTGCTCAGCACCTCGGTGATCTTTCCGCCTTTATTAATATCCTCTTCCGGCTTGAAATTATTCAGCAGATTGTATTTCCTGCCGTTCCGGATATCTTTAGCGACCCGAAGCAGAGATCGTACCTGCGGGCCAAGATCCAGGTAATGCAAAAAAGCATCCCGTTCATAACCCACGTCAACAAACGCAGCATTTAACCCGGGCATGATCTTTTTGATCCGCCCCAGATAAATATCACCTACCACATAATTGTTCGTACCCTGCTCCTGGTGAAGCTCACTAAGTTGTTTGTTCTTGAGCAAGGCAATGGTTACACCTGATGGCGTACCATTGATCAATAATTCCTTCACCACAGTTGGAAAGAGCCTTCCTCACCCGCATCCGTTCTGTAAAAGATGGATGATGGTGTCATATTATTTTTTCTTATGTCTGTTCTTTCTCAGGCGCTTTTTACGCTTGTGGGTGGCCATTTTATGTCTTTTCCGTTTCTTACCACTTGGCATAACTCAATTTTTTAATCTTGTGAAAAATAATTACTTCAATCCCTTTATGATATTGTCAACCATTGTGCTGAAACGCTGATCCACAATATACCGTTTGGTAGTTTCGTAGGCTTCAATAGCCTTTTTCTTATCGCCCAATTGCCGGTAAGCTTCTCCAAGGTAAAAATAAACTTCCCCTCCCGGCTTCTTATTAACCACCGTCAGAAACCGGTCACGCGCCTTTTCATACTGGCCGCTTTGCATGGAAAATTTTCCCAGAGCAAGGTTGGCGGCCGCATTCTCCGGATCTTTTTCCACCACACCCAGGAGTATCTGAATCCCTTTCATCGGAGCGCCCCCCCCCTCTACCGTTACGGTGCCGAGGCCTGTTTGCGCATCCAGATTTTCCGGATCCAGGTCAACTGCTGATTGGTATGCTGTCAGCGCCTTGTTCGCCAGGAACGATCGTTGCAGTGTATCGTTTGCTGCTCTGTACCCATCACGAAGCATGTTTCCGGCTTTGAGCCAGTTTTCCGCCGTGGAGTGTTTTTCCGCGAGCTCCAGGTAATAGAGTCCGCTCACACTGGTAACGTTTAACCCTTCCCATTGACTGGCTACCTTTTTCAGGACCACCGTGTCATCCGGGTTGGCTTCAAGCTCCTTTTCAAGGGACTCTAAGTCAACAAGCAGTGACGGCTTTATGTTTTGTTTCGCAGCCGCCACCAGGTCGGCCCGGCTGAAAACGGCTTCGGTGACTGCACCGGCTCCTGCCTCACCCGAGGTTTCCGATTCAGGAGCAACAAGTCCCTTTACCGGAAGCAGGTACAGCGCAACGACCAATACGACGACCGAAGCGATAACTCCTATTTGTTTTCCTGATAACAAGCTCTACTTGATTAATGCAGCTTCTGAATTTTTTTTCTTGCTGGAATTCTTCACTTTTTCGACAAAGACCTTCGCAGGCTTGAAGCTTGGAATATAATGTTCAGGAATAATAATTGCTGTATTTTTTGAAATATTCCTCGCAGTTTTTTGTGCTCGTTTCTTTACAACAAAGCTGCCGAAGCCTCTTACGTAAATGTTGTTACCTTCGATCATCGAGTTTTTAACCACCTTAAAAAACGCTTCAATGGTTTCGGCGACATCGACTTTTTCGATCCCTGTTTTGTTTGCAATTTCTGCAATCACTTCTGCTTTCGTCATATTATTTTGCGTTAATCCCTTGCTGTAAAATCTTCATTATTTAGGGGTTGCGAAATTAGCTCTTTTTATTGAAAACTAAAAGAAGTCAATTATATTTTACGGAAATTTGGCTTTTATATGGATTTCTCACGAACGATTACAGACTGGTACCACACGCATAAACGAGATCTTCCCTGGCGGGAAACCAGTGATCCGTATCGAATTTGGTTGTCGGAAATTATTATGCAACAAACCCGTGTGGATCAGGGACTTCCCTACTATCTTCGGTTTGTAGAGGCGTTTCCTTCGGTCGAGGACCTGGCCGCGGCGGATGAAGACCAGGTAATGAGGCTTTGGCAAGGGCTGGGCTACTACTCGCGGGCGCGGAACATGCATGCGACCGCCCGGTATGTCCGGCAAGAATGGGGAACGATTTTTCCTTCGGCTTATTCGGTGCTGATTGGCTTGAAGGGGATTGGAGCTTATACAGCGGCGGCCGTCGCTTCGTTTGCCGGGAATGAAGCCAGGGCCGTGGTTGACGGGAATGTATATCGTCTGCTCTCGCGCTTCTTCGGCATGGATGTTTCCATTGATTCCTCAACGGGAAAGAAGCAATTTGCCTCCCTGGCGCAAGAGCTGCTGAACCAGGATGAGCCGGGGTTGCATAACCAGGCTATTATGGAGTTTGGCGCCATGCAATGCCGGCCAATGCGGCCACTTTGCAAAGAATGCCCCTTGCAAACTTCCTGCGTGGCCTATCAAAAGGGCCTGGTGGAAAAACTTCCTGTGCGCACCAAGAAGGCGAAAGCGCGAAAGCGATATTTCAATTACCTGGTGATACGTGAAGAAGGGAACCTGTTCCTCAGGAAAAGAGGAGCCGGTGACATCTGGCAAAGTTTGTACGAGTTCCCCCTGGTGGAAACCGGAACCCCGGTGGAAACATCCGGTTTATTTTTGCTGGAGGATTTCAGGAAAATTTTGAATGACCGCCATTTTTTAGTATCATCCGTTTCCGAAACAGTGAAGCATGTGCTATCCCATCAGGTGATCCTAGCCCGTTTCTGGGAACTGGAGCTAAAAGGAAGTCCTGTGCCGGAAAAGCAGTATCTCGCTGTCGGAGAAAAGGAGCTGGAAGCCTATGCTTTTCCAAAACTAATTGCCAACTATCTGGAAAATAACCGTAATTTGTAATTATCTAATCATAGTTTGTATGTCAGGTATCAATAAAGTCATCTTAGTAGGTCACCTGGGCAAGGATCCCGAGATCAGGCACATGGAGGGGGGCGTTTCAAAAGCGTCATTTCCGCTGGCCACTTCAGAAATCTATACCAGGGACGGTCAGCGGGTTGAACAAACCGAATGGCACAACATTGTCGTATGGCGCGGACTGGCCGATGTAGCCGAAAAGTATCTTCATAAAGGAAAACTTGTGTACATCGAAGGGAAGCTTCGTTCCCGTTCCTGGGACGATAAGGAAGGGAATAAGCGGTACATCACCGAAGTAGTCGCCGACAACTTTACCATGCTGGGCCGGCGCAGCGATTATGATAACCAGGGTAGCGGAAACCAGGGTGGAGGAAATCAGGGTGGCGGAGAGGGCTCCGGCAACCAAACTCAGCGCTCTGATGTATCGCCTGCAGGCAACCCTGAAGACGATCTTCCGTTCTGACAGCGGGAAGGGGCCTTCTTTTTATTTCAGACGAATATTTAATTCGTTTAGCTGCTCTTGTGAGATAGCCGATGGCGAATCAATCATGACGTCCCTGCCTGAATTGTTTTTTGGAAAGGCAATTACGTCGCGGATCGAGTCCAGGCCGGAGAAAATGGAACAAAGTCTGTCGAAGCCAAAGGCAATGCCCCCGTGGGGAGGCGCGCCAAACTCGAAGGCGTCCATGAGGAACCCGAATTGAGCTTGTGCTTCTTCGGGGCTGAAACCCAGGATCTGAAACATTTGTTGTTGCAATGTCCGGTTATGGATCCGGATGGAACCGCCTCCGACCTCATTCCCATTGATGACCATGTCGTAGGCATTTGCGCGAACCTTACCAGGGTCGCTTTCCAGTAAATGTGCATCTTCGGGAAGCGGGGAAGTAAAAGGGTGATGCATGGCATGCCAGCGGGCGCTCTCTTCATCCCATTCCAGCAGAGGGAAATCCACCACCCACAAGGCCTGGAAGGTGTCCATCGGGCGAAGCCCCAGACGGTTCCCCATTTCAAGACGAAGCTCCGACAGGGCTTTCCTGGTTTTGGCTGCCGGACCAGCCAGAATTAGCATCAGGTCTCCTTCCCGGGCGCCGAAGGCTTGTGCCCAGGCCCGGAGATCATTTTCATTATAAAATTTGTCAACCGAGGATTTTAAGGTTCCATCGTTGTTGAACCGGACGTAAACCATGCCTGAAGCGCCAATTTGCGGTCTTTTGACCCAGTCCGTAAGCTCGTCGAGTTGTTTACGGGTATATCCGGCTCCACCTTCCATACAAATCCCGGCAATCAACTCAGCGCTGTCGAATACCCGGAAATCTTTTCCGCTGGTCAGGTCGATTCCTTCGGAAGGATTCTTCAATTCAACGAAGGTCATGCCGAAGCGGGTGTCGGGCTTATCGTTACCGTATTTCCGCATGGCCTCAGAATAAGGCATCAGCGGCATGGAACCGATATCCATGCCGCTTACTTTATTGAAAAGATGACTGATGAGCCCTTCAAAGGTTCTCAGAATATCTTCCCGCGTGACAAAAGACATTTCGCAGTCGATCTGCGTGAATTCCGGCTGGCGGTCGGCCCGGAGGTCCTCGTCACGGAAACATTTGACGATCTGGTAATAACGGTCCATTCCCGAAACCATCAGCAATTGCTTAAAGGTTTGCGGCGATTGCGGTAATGCATAGAACTCGCCGGGGTTCATGCGGCTGGGCACGACAAAGTCCCGCGCGCCTTCAGGCGTTGATTTGATCAATACCGGGGTTTCCACTTCGATGAATTCCGCACGATCCAGATAGCGGCGGGTTTCCGAGGCCAGCTTATGACGAACTTCCAGATTGCGGCGTACATTGCTGCGCCGGAGATCCAGATAGCGATATTTTGCCCGCAGGTCCTCTCCTCCATCGGTTTCTTCTTCAATGATGAAAGGAGGAACTTTGGAAGCGTTCAGTATTTCCAGACTGCCAACCTTTATCTCAATCTCGCCCGTAGGCAGTTTCGGATTTTTGTTGCTTCGTTCCACCACCTTGCCAATTGCCTTGATGACAAATTCCCGTCCGATCTCTCTGGCACGGGAACAAAGCGCCCTGTCATCTTCCATGTTGAATACCAGCTGGATCAGACCGTAGCGATCGCGCAGATCGATGAAAGTCATCCCTCCCAGATCGCGTGAACGTTGCACCCAGCCGCAAAGGGTTACGTCCGTATCAAGGTTCTCCAGGTTAAGTTCGCCGCAAGTATGGGTACGTAGCATAAAATACAGATTGAAAATTGCTGCAAAAGTATCAAAAAAATAATTCACCGGGTGCAATGTTTTCCCGGCTATGTTTGTGACACGATTTTTTTTGCCAGGCCTTTGCAGGCTTGGGTTTTTTCCTTAGTTTGGAACCAAAATTTTATCATGGAATGGATAGCCAACCCCGAAATATGGATATCTCTGCTTACCCTGACGGTGCTGGAGGTTGTCCTGGGCATTGACAATATTGTGTTTATCTCTATTCTTGCGGGGAAGCTTCCAAAGGATCAACAGGCTAAAGCACGGAACTGGGGCCTTGGACTGGCCATGTTCACGCGTGTATTGCTGTTATTATCTATCGCCTGGATCATGCGCCTGACTGCCCCGCTCTTTGAAGTGCTTGGCCAGGAAATATCCGGACGTGACCTGATCTTGCTGATTGGGGGGCTTTTCCTGATCTACAAAAGCACCATGGAGATTCACGAAAAGCTGGAAGGGGAAGAAGGGGAAAAAGATAAATCGGTCGCCAGCTCCTTTGCGGGCGTAATCAGCCAAATCCTGGTACTGGATATCGTATTTTCACTTGATTCAGTGATTACCGCCGTGGGTATGGCTGATGAAGTAGGGGTGATGATAGCGGCGGTGATCATTGCGGTTTGCATTATGATGTTCTCTGCCGGCCCCATCAGTCGTTTTGTGGAAAGACACCCGACTGTAAAAATGCTCGCGCTCAGTTTTCTGGTGCTGATCGGTGTTTCCCTGATCGCCGAGGGACTGGAACAACATATCCCCAAGGGTTATATTTACTTTGCAATGGCCTTTTCCATTTTGGTGGAGATGCTAAACCTAAAAATGAAGAAAGTGACTTCAAAGCCTGTACAGCTGCGTGATAAATACGATAAAAACGGGGAAAATATCTGAGCTATGGCAAAAGATCAACTGGTGGAGCTTCGGAAATTCGATAATGCCGGAAGCGCCCACATTTTGAAAACGCATCTGGAGAGCGCCGGTATTCCCTGCATGCTTGCCGGAGAAGATTCAACGGGTTTTCAACCCATCCTCACCTCCAGGACAGGCGGTATCCGCCTGCTTGTCAGAGAGCAGGACCTGCAAAAAGCCCTTGCCCTGCTGGCTAGCGGTGACGCAGGAATGTCCTGAGCTATTTCTTTCGGAATTCCAGAATGGGGGTTGCGGTGTCCAGCAGTGTCAGTGTGCTCCCGTTTTCCGAGACCACAAAATGGCTTGCCATGCTCAGCAACTCTATATAATTATTCTCTAGCTCCTGGGATTGCTCACAGAACATTTTGGTAGAACCTATTCCGGAAAAGGAAAGAGAATCTTCGTTCAACATGTAGGTGCCGAAGAACTTATTGCAACCAGCAAAACCATTCACCCTTGTTTCATTAGCCGAAAACAACAGAGTGGGAGCCTTAAGTGCGGAATCCACCGCTTCTCCCCGGAGACTTGCTAACTCCCATTGGGTGTTCAGCAACTCCTTATGGGCGTAGTCTTCATCGCGCTGGCAGGTTTGCTGTACAATCAGCAATATCCCCAGCAAGCTTAATTTTAATAGAGGCATTGGGTATAAATTTTATAGGATTCCCCGCAAAATCGATGCCTGTTTCATGGCCGGGAAAGCCAGCCTTATCTCCACATCTTTTAAAATGGTATCTTTGCCTTTCGTATCAGCATGGTGAAAAACCGACAAAAATACCTGCAAAGAGTGTATGCCTTTCTGCTGCTGGCAGTGATGGCTCTCAGTGTGATACCTGTGAAACTCATGCACCGGCATGAAGGGGAGCGGCCGCCATTATCCCAGGACTTTGCCGGGACGGAACATTTTGCCGCCGGACACCAGCCATTCTGTCCCATTTGTTCTTGTACATTTACGCAGTATTACCTGCCTGCGAAAGTCTATAAATCCTTTGTACACTCTTTTCCTGTTAGCCATACAGCGACCCTGCCCGGCGTCTATGTACACGGGAAATTGCTGTTTCACCCGTTAAGGGCACCTCCTGTCTGTTAAATTCTGATCGTTAGTGACGTTTCCCTGTTGAAACGTCATCCGGATCTTTTACAATCCCTTTCCGGCGGCTACACGCCGTCAGTTTGTTTATTATCAGGTTTTAATAGCATGAAAAATTTTGTATGGATACTTTTGGGTATCAATTTTTTAACTTTTTCGGCCTATGCACAGGCAACACTATCAGGCACGGTGACAGATGCTGTCTCAGGCACTCCGCTTGCAGGGGCAAGTATTTCCATTCCGGACCTGGCCAGGCAGACCATTGCCGGCGAAACAGGTTCCTTCACCCTGGAGGGGCTTCCTCCCGGTAATTTTACTGTACAGATTGGTTTTTTAGGTTACAAGACGCAGGCTGAAAGGGTATCGTTGCGTGGTGTCGTTGAAAGGACTTTCAGGCTTGAGGTTTCCCAGCTGGAAATCCGGGAAGTCGTCGTTACGGCTTCGGCATCTGCCAGTGGTGATCATACGAACAGCGTATCGGTCGAAAGCATATCGGCGGCGGAAATGCGCAGTCACGCGGCAACCAGCCTGGTGGATGCCATTTCTCATCTGCCAGGGGTATCCCAAATTACAAGTGGGCCGGGGATCTCCAAACCGGTAATTCGTGGTTTAAGCTATAACAGGGTATTGATTGTTAATAACGGTGTCAGGCAGGAGGGACAGCAATGGGGCGATGAACATGGCCTGGAATTCGACCTCTTTGCCGCGGACCGGGTAGAGGTATTACGCGGCCCCGCCAGCTTGCTATATGGTTCGGATGCGATGGGCGGAGTTATTAATATTCTTGATCCGCTGCCGCTTCCGGAAGGGGAAATAAAGGGGGCCTTTACATCCAGGTATGCCAGCAATAACGGACTTGCCGGCAGTTCCCTGATGCTGGAGGGCAACCAGAAAGGAATTGTGTGGCGGGGAAGGGGATCGTATCGGAATGCATATTCTTTTGATACGCCGGCCGGATACGTGCATAATACAGCGTTCAACGAAACCAATTTCTCAGGCATGCTGGGTCTGAACAAAAGATGGGGTTACAGTCATCTTAATCTTTCCGGTTACAAGGGTAACCTGGGGTTCCCTGAACATGAAGATCACGATCCTCATGCCGGCGGGGATCAGGGGTCGGAAGGCGGACTTAGCCGGCAGGTTGCTGTTCCCATGCAAAAAGTACATCATTTCAAGGCCTCCCTCAATAATAATTTTATTCTGGGCGAGCAGCAGCTGCGGGTGGTGCTGGGCTATCAGGAAAATCAGCGTCGAGAATTTGAACATTCAGCCGGTGAACCAGGAATGAGCATGGATCTGGAGACCTTGTCAGCGGACTTGAAATTCTTTATCGCCTCCCGAAACGGATTCGAGCCCATCGTAGGTTTATCCGGATCGAGGCAACAGAACCGTTCAGGAGGAGAGGAACTGCTGATCCCGGCCTATATTTCGTCGGAAGGAGGGGCCTTTGTTTACCTGCGGAAGGCATTTGGAACACTGCACTTAAATGCCGGGGCCCGTTTCGACTACCGTAATATTCAATCGGAAGCGACCCGTAACACCGAAGGAGAATTTCAGTTTCAGGACTTTGATCGCAGTTTCTCCAACGTCAGCGGTAGCATTGGCCTGGCCTGGGACCTTGGAAGCGGATTTCTGGTCAAAGCAAATGCTGGCTCGGCATTCAGGGCTCCGAATATTTCCGAGCTTGCGTCTAATGGAGAGCATCATGGGGTAGAACGATTTGAAATCGGCAACCCAAAGTTGCGCTCTGAGCAAAGCTTCCAGCTTGATGCCAGTCTTGGATATGCATCTCAGGTGTTTGGCTTTGAGCTGAACGGGTACACCAATACAATATTTCATTATATCTACCTCCGGGGTCAGGCCGGAGACAGCATTGAACATGAAGAAGAAGTATTGCCGGTATATCGCTATACACAGGCGAACGCCCGGCTATCCGGGTTGGAGGCCATCGTGGATCTTCATCCGAAGGACTGGTTGCATATTGGCAGCAGCTTCAGCCTTGTCCGGGGAACGAACCGGAAGACTGACAACCCGTTGCCGTTTATTCCTGCGGCATCCTGGAACAATGAGGTGAAGATTGAACCGGAACTGAACTCCAGGCTGTTAAAGAACAGTTATTTCAGGATTGGCATAACAAGCACTTTTGAACAACGCCACGTGGACGAAGCTTTTGAACAGCCTGCCGAAGCATATCATTTGGTTCACGCCGGGCTTGGAACCACCCTTTCCCTGGGTCGTTTCCCGGTAACGGTGTTTATTTCGGGTGAGAATTTGTTGGATGTTAGTTACGTCAGTCATATGAGCCGTTATCGCGACCTGGGTCTTTTGAATCCGGGGAGGAACGTGCAGTTTGGATTGCACATTCCCTTTGGTTTGAATTAGAAGTTATCCGACCTCAGACCTGGTCCAGGAATACCCCGATCAAGTCTGAGGCGGTAACTTTTTCCTGTTCGCCGCTTTTCATGTTCTTGAGAGTAAGCTGACCGGTTTTTATTTCTTCATCACCAATTACTAATACGTAAGGGATGTTACGGGCATCGGCATATTTGAATTGCTTCTGCAGTTTTACAGGAGCGGGGTATAGTTCAACAGCTACACCCTTCCCGCGAAACTGACGTAACAAGTCCAGTGCATATAATTCCGCCTGTTTGTCGAAATTGGTAATCAGTAAGCGGGTGCCCAGCGCTGTGCGGGTGGGGAAAAGTTTGAGCTCTTCCATCACATCGTAGATGCGGTCGGCGCCGAATGAAATCCCAACGCCGGTGAGGCCTTTCAGGCCGAACATTCCGGTCAGGTCATCGTACCGTCCGCCTCCACCTAAACTTCCCATTTTTACTTCGTCGGAACGCACTTCCAGGATAGCACCCGTGTAATAGTTCAGGCCCCTGGCCAGGGTGATATCGAGCTCTACTACTGCCTGACGTGTACCAAAGCGGGATAGGTAGGAGAAAACGGTTTCCAATTCGGCAATACCCTGCAGGCCGGTTTCTGAATCAGCCAGGCTGTTCCGGAGGTGCTCCAGTTTTTCCGGATTGGTCCCGCCAAGTTGCAGGAATGGCCGGATCGTCTGAATATCTGTGTTTGTAAAGCCCCGTTCCAGTAATTCCTTCTCAACCCCTTCGAGTCCGATCTTATCCAGCTTATCGATGGCGATGGTCAGGTCCATCATTTTATCCGGTTTTCCGGTGAGTCCGGCCAGGCCGCTCAGGATCTTCCGGTTATTGATCCGGATAGTAAAATCTTTCAGGCCCAGTGTGGAAAGGACTTCATCGTAAATGAGTATGAATTCCGCTTCGTTCAACAAGCTGTCCGAACCTACCACATCGGCGTCACACTGGTAAAATTCGCGGTAACGGCCTTTTTGGGGGCGGTCTGCCCGCCATACCGGTTGTATCTGATAGCGCTTGAAAGGGAAGGTGATTTCATGCTGATGCATCACGACGTAACGGGCAAAGGGGACTGTCAGGTCGTAGCGTAAGGCTTTTTCAGCAATTTCCGGCGTCAGTTTTTTGGAATCACTATTTAGCAACTTCTGGGGATCCGCCTTAGAAAGGTAATCACCCGAATTGAGTATTTTAAAGATCAGCTGATCGCCCTCATCCCCGTATTTTCCGGTCAGCGTATTCAGGTTTTCCATGGCAGGTGTTTCAATAGGCTGAAAGCCGAACTTATGGAAAACTGAACGAATGCTGTCAAAAATGTAATTACGTTTTGCGACCACCTCTGGTGAAAAATCGCGGGTACCTTTGGGGATGGAAGGTTTCATGGTTGCCATTCGGCAAAAATAGCGTTATGATCGTAGCTTTTCAATCAGTTTTTCACAGGCCTCCCATATTCCCTGAAAAACCGGTTCAAATAAGCGGTCTTCGAACCATGGATCCGTTACATTTTTCTCGGTCGCGTTTGGGTTGGCGGCTTCCAGGAACAGCCGGACCTTGTTTCGTTCTTCATCACTTTCAGACAATGCCAGAACATCGGCGTAATTGGTATTATCCATGACGAAAATATGATCGAAGCGGTCAAAGTCCCGGTATGTGAACTTTCTGGCCTCCAGGCGGGAAATGTCAATACCGTGCACCCGGGCGGTGCGGACAGCCCTGCTGTCGGGTGCTTCTCCTATATGCCAGCCGCCTGTACCAGCTGAATCAATCTCCCAGTCCAGGCCTTCCTGTTCCACCATGTGTCGCATGACCCCTTCGGCCATTGGTGAACGACAGATATTGCCAAGACATACCATTAATAGCTTCATAAATGCAAAAATATAAAAGGTTATGCTTACATGATCCAATCCAGGTAGTTTTCAGGATCAATTACCTTAAACGTGGCATCCGGGTATCCTTTTTGCCAGGCTATCGGTGGTTTCACTTTTTTACCGGTTTTCCATTTTATTTCATAGGCGTTCAGGGTGCCGTTACGGTCTTCGATCCAATCAATCTCCTGCTGGTCATAGGTGCGCCAAAAGTAGTTGTTACTCAACATTCGGGTGTAAGCCTGGTATTTTACGCGTTCGCCCAGAAGGTAATTCTCCCAAAGATCTCCCTGATCATTGCGATACTTTAAGGGATTCGTGTTGGAAATCAATATGTTGCGAATGCCGTTATCTGTAAAATACCATTTGCTGCTTTTGCGCACCTCTTTTCGTAAGTTTCGGCTAAAGCCGGGCGCTTTATAGATGACAAAAACCTTTGTCAGGAGATCTAAATAACTTTCCACAGTATTCTTGCTCATTGAGAGCTGTTTGCCGAGTTCATCCATTGAAACTTCACTGCCAAGCTGAAGTGCTATCAGTTTAAGCAGATCGTGTAATTTACCGGTGTTCCGCAGGCCGTCAAGTGTTAGAATATCCTTTAATAGATAAGAAGAAACGACTTCATTGAGATAGGCAACTTTATCCTTTTCAGCGGGGTAATCGAGTAGCTCAGGGTAGGAACCAAAAATCAATCTTTCTTCCAACCGGGCTTTGGTTTCAATCAGATTTTCGTGATGAGAAAGCTCCATTTGCGCCAGCGGGAACAAATGGTACGTAAATTGTCTGCCGGTAAGGGGTTCTCCCAATCGATTTTTGAGATCAAATGCAGACGATCCGGTAATAAATATTTCGATGCCTTTAATTTCATCAACAATCAGCTTTAATATTTTTCCGATCTCGGGTATTGCCTGCGCTTCATCGATCATAAGCACTTGATAGTCATTTAGCAAACGGCGGTAATTTTCAATGCTTCTACGCTCAAGCAGCTCAGAGGTAGTGATATCTTCTCCGTTAAGGAGAAGTACTTTTTCTTTAATGGAATTTGCTATTTTCTGCAGCAATACTGTTTTCCCAACCCTCCGTGGACCTACGATTACCTGGACCTTATTAACTTTCCGCTTACCCAGGATTATATCATACAGGGCTCTTTCAATATCCATAGCAACAGGACTTTGGACAAAAATACGAAAAAAAACATTAACTGACTGAATTTAGCTAAAAATTGTCAATTAACTGACTGAATTTAGCTTTTCATCCAACCATATCTTCGGGGCGTACCCACTGGTCGAACTCTTCGGGAGTTACATAGCCAAGTTCCACGGCGGTTTCTTTGAGCGTTTTATTTTCCTTGTGGGCTTTCTGGGCAATTTCAGCCGCTTTGTAGTACCCTATTTTGGTGTTGAGGGCGGTGACCAGCATGAGTGAATTTTCCAGGTGCTTCCGAATATTCGCGTGAATGGGCTCAATTCCGCGGGCGCATTTCTCTTCAAAGGAAGCGCAGGCATCGCCGATGAGCCGCGCCGAATGCAGGAAATTGTAGATCATTACCGGTTTAAAAACATTCAGTTCGAAATGCCCGGTGGCTCCGCCTACATTAATGGCCACGTCATTGCCCATTACCTGGGCCGACACCATTGTAAGGGCTTCGCATTGCGTGGGGTTTACTTTGCCTGGCATAATGGATGAGCCCGGCTCGTTGTCCGGAATCTGAATTTCACCGATTCCGGCGCGGGGGCCTGATGAGAGTACTCGGATGTCATTCCCGATCTTCATAAGGCTTACAGCAACTGTTTTAAGCGCACCGTGTGCTTCCACAATGGCGTCGTGGGCGGCAAGCGCCTCGAATTTGTTCTCAGCCGTAATAAAAGGCAGGCCGGTGAGTTCAGCGATCTTAGCTGCCACGTTTTCCGCATAGCCTTCCGGAGTGTTAATGCCGGTGCCAACTGCCGTACCGCCGAGTGCCAGTTCCGAGAGATGCGACAGACTATAATCAATGGCTTTTAATCCATGGTCAAGCTGGGACACATAACCGGAGATCTCCTGGCCAAGGGTCAGCGGCGTAGCATCCATAAAATGAGTGCGGCCGATCTTTACAACGTCCTTAAATTCTTCAGATTTGCTGTGAAGTGTATCGCGCAATTGCCGGATACCCGGAATGGTAATTTCTACAAGAATCTTATAGGCCGCTATATGCATGGCCGTAGGGAAGGTATCGTTAGACGATTGGGATTTATTCACATCGTCGTTCGGGTGAATCGTTTTCTTTTCGTCGGTGAGCGCGCCGCCATTTAAAACGTGCGCCCGGTAGGCGACTACTTCGTTCACGTTCATATTTGACTGGGTACCCGACCCGGTTTGCCAAACTACCAGCGGGAACTGATCGTCCAGGTCGCCCTCCAGGATCTCATCGCAAACCCGCCCGATGAGCTCGCATTTTTCGGCAGGGAGCACGCCCGCTTCGAGGTTGGTGAGTGCCGCTGCTTTTTTCAGGTAGGCGAAGGCCTTTATGATTTCCCGGGGCATTTTATTAATGTCCTGAGCAATCTTAAAATTTCCAATTGAGCGCTGGGTTTGCGCCCCCCAGTACTTGTCTGCAGGTACTTCTACTTTCCCTAAGGTGTCTTTTTCTATCCGGTATTCCATGGTCTCTGAATTCGGTGGCAATATATCAAAAACTGCCCAATCCTGCTCAATTTCTGGCAAAGAGGTCTTTCCCGGACCTTGTAAAAATAAGCATGAAAACTCCTTGATTTTACACTAAAGTGTCAGAAACGTAAACCAATACATTAATGAGCCTCCAGCCAATTGGTGCCAGTGCCAGATTCGACGAGGATGGGCACTTCCAGAGACATGGCGTTTTTCATTTGTTCTTCCACAAGGGATTTTACCTTTTCTTCTTCGCCCCGGGGCACATCAAAAACGAGTTCGTCGTGAACCTGAAGGATCATTTTGGTATTCAGCCGGGCGGCTTTAAGTTCCCGCTGAACATTGATCATGGCCATTTTTATCATATCGGCAGCTGAGCCCTGGATAGGCGCATTGATAGCGTTCCGTTCGGCAAAACCACGGACGGTGGCATTGGCTGAATTGATGTCTCGAAGATACCTGCGACGGCCCTTGATGGTTTCGACATATCCCTTGCTGCGGGCAAATTCCACCGTGTCAGTCATGTATTGTTTAATCCCTGCATATTGCTTAAAGTAAGCATCGATGATCTCTTTTGCTTCGGTTCTTGAAATGCCCAGGTTTTGGGCCAGTCCGAAGGCAGATTGCCCGTAAATAATGCCGAAATTCACTGCCTTGGCATTGCGGCGCAGATCGGATGTGACATCTTCGGGCCGCAGGCCATAGACCTTTGCTGCAGTGGCGGTATGGATGTCCAATCCGTCGATAAAGGCTTGCATCATGTTTTCATCCCGGCTGATGGCAGCGATGATGCGCAGTTCAATCTGGGAATAATCGGCCGAAAGCAGGACATGGTCTGCATCGCGGGGAATGAAAGCCTTTCGGACTTCCCGTCCTTTTTCTGTTCGGATGGGAATGTTCTGCAAGTTGGGATTGTTGGAGCTCAGTCGCCCGGTGGCAGCCACTGCCTGGTTGAAAGATGTGTGTACACGACCGGTCCGCGGATTGATCATCAGGGGCAGGGCGTCCACATAAGTTGATTTAAGTTTTTGCAGCTGCCGGAAATCAAGTATGTGCCGGACAATATCGTGTTTGCCGGCCAGGCGCTGGAGGATGTCTTCACCGGTTTGGTACTGTCCTGTCTTGGTTTTTTTGGGCTTGGGCTCCAGCATAAGCTTTTCAAACAGGACGTCTCCCAGCTGGCGGGGCGAGGCAATATTGAACCGGATACCGGCATGTTCATAAATCGCCGTTTCCAGTTTTTTGATATCGTTTTCCAGGGAGGTTGAATAGGTAGCCAGCCCATCCCGGTCAATGGCCACTCCCTCCCGTTCCATGTCTGCCAGGACGTAGATCAGCGGGTTCTCGATATCTTCTACCAGGTGATTCAGCCCCGTTTCTCCCAGCATAGGTTCGAATACTTCCTTTAATTGCAAAGTGATATCAGCATCTTCGGATGCATAATCTTTTACTGTTTCAATAACGACATCGCGCATGTTTCCCTGATCTTTACCTTTTTTTCCGATCAGCTCGGTGATAGAAACCGGCTGATAGGCCAGGTAAGTTTCGGCCAGCAGGTCCATGCTGTGGCGGCCGTCCGGCTCGAGGATATAATGGGCCAGCATGGTGTCGAAGAGTTTACCTTGCACGTTTACACCGCAGCAGCGTAACACGATGATATCGAACTTGATATTCTGACCGATCTTTTCAATCTGAGGATTTTCCAGCACCGGCTTGAACTGGTTGAGGATCCTCCCGGCTTCTTCAGGATCCGGCGGAACGGGAACGTACCAGGCTTCCCCCTGTTTTATGCAAAAGGAAAGCCCTACCAGCTCACAATTGTTAGCATCGGTTCCGGTGGTTTCGGTGTCAAAGCAAAACGCTTGCTGCTTTTCCAGCAACCGCACCAACGAAGCCCGTGTTTCGCTGGTATCGGCAAGATGATACGTATGATCCGTATCCTGGATTGTTCGAATGGTAGCCGGCACTTCCGGAGATCCGCCACCGGTTTCAGTGGATGTACCTGTTCCGGTTCCTGAAGCAACCGAATGATCCGCACTTCCGGTTTTTCCGCCGGTACCTGTTCGCCTGCCTGCTGATGGAGCTGCCACCTGGTTTCCAAACAAATCGGTTTGTTGTGCCTGAGCTGCCTGACCACCTGTGATGGTAAAATCTTCTCCGAATACCCGTTTGCCCAGCGTACGGAATTCCAGTTCAGCGAACAATTGCTCCAGTTTTTCCCGGTCGGGACCCTCTACTTCGAGCCGACCCATATCCAGCTCAACAGGAGCATCCAGCAGGATGGTGGCCAACTGTTTTGAAAGCAAACCTTGCTTGGCAAATGTTTCTACATTCTCCTTTTGTTTCCCCTTTAGCTGGCTGGAATTTTGAATCAGGTTTTCAACACTTCCATAGGTCTTGATCAGTTGTTTAGCGGTTTTTTCTCCGATACCAGGGATGCCCGGAATATTATCGACAGAATCTCCCCACAAGCCCAGGATATCAATTACCTGCTCCACGCGGTCCACGCCCCATTTGTCCAGTATTTCCTGCACACCCATGACTTCCACATCCCCGCCGCGAATGCCAGGCTTATAAATAAAGATCTTCTCAGATACCAGTTGGCCGAAATCCTTGTCCGGCGTTACCATGTAGGTGATCAGGCCTTCTTTTTCCGCTTTTTTGGCCAGCGTTCCGATAATATCATCGGCTTCAAACCCATCGGAAGTAAGAATGGGGATGTTAAATCCCTCGATCAGCCGGTGAACATAGGGCAAAGCCTGTGAAAGATCTTCCGGCATTTCCTGCCGGTTCGCCTTGTAAGCCTCGAAATCAAGATGTCTCTCGGTGGGCGCCTGGGTGTCGAACACCACGGCCATATGCGTAGGTTGTTCTTTCTTGAGCAGATCAAGGATTGTATTGGCGAAACCAAACACGGCTGAGGTATTCATGCCACCGGAGGTCATGCGCGGGCTCCTGATCAACGCGAAATAAGCGCGGTATGCCAGGGCCATGCCGTCTAAAAGAAAAAGTCGTTTATCCACTGAAGCTGGGTTTGATATAACAAAGGTACCATTCCTGCCAAACTCCGCTAATTAAAGTTATCCGGTTCATTTTGCATCTCTGGCCCAGCAGTCTTCAATATGGTCGTTGACCATGCCGGTGGCCTGCATATGGGCGTAGCAAATGGTGGAGCCGAAGAATTTGAATCCGCGTTTTTTCAGGTCTGAACTAATGCGGTCAGACAAGTCGGTTCGGGCGGGGGCGGTGCTGTGATCTTTCCAGGTATTAATAATGGGTTTCTTATCCGGAAGAAATCCCCAGATATAATCTGAGAAACTTCCTGATTCCCGTTGGATGTCCAGAAACACACGTGCATTGCCGATGGCTGCTGCAATCTTCTGGCGGTTACGGATAATGCTTGCGTCTTGCATCAACCGTTCCACATCTTTTTCAGTAAAGCGCGCCACCTTCACCGGGTCGAAGTTGGCAAAAGCTTTCCTGTAGCCTTCCCGTTTACGTAAAATAGTCAGCCAGCTCAAACCGGCCTGGGCACTTTCCAGCACCAGGAATTCAAATAATTTCCGGTCGTCGTAAACGGGCCGGCCCCATTCTTCATCGTGGTAGCGTATATAATCAGGGTCTCCCAGGCACCAGGGACAGCGAATAGGTTCAGCGTTCATGCGATGGATTTTTCCAGCAATTTATGAATTACAGATTATAATTCCTGTGCCGGATCCCAGAAATATTTTTGGAATCTCTGCACCTGATCGTTAACCACATGGATGCCTTCACTTTCAAGCAATTCCTGCATAAGATTCGGGGTTCCAAAGTGATGTTTGCCGGAAAGCATGCCTTCTCGGTTAACCACCCGGTGGGCCGGGACGGGAGGGATAGCCGTGCCGGCAGCATTCATGGCCCAGCCGACCATTCTGGCAGACCTCCGGGTGCCCAGGAAAGCCGCGATTGCTCCGTAGGAAGTGACCCTCCCGGCTGGGATCAGGCGTACAACGTCATATACACGTTGAAAAAAATCTGTATTATTTTCGTCCGTTTTCAATCGGAACCGGTTTGTACCTCACCGGGCCGACTGTCGGCTTCAAGAGCTATGGCAACTGGTCCAGGATGAGTTTCCTGCGCCCATTCCCTGAGTGTTTCCTTCCAATCGACAGGACGAAAGGAAGAGGGAAGACTAAAGGAGATATAATTGATGCTTTTCCCCTGGCGGAGATAAACTGATTCGTAAGTAGT
>DATCYD010000332.1:0-5172 GCA_036570465.1 Anseongella sp. | reverse complement strand
TGTTAAAATCAGTTTATCTTTGAAACCGGCCGGGTCTTGTAAGCCAGGGCGTACAGTTTCATTTGCTTGATCATCGAGGCAAATCCGTTTGAGCGCTGAGAACCAACCACCTTGCGCATGCCAATGCGTTCTACAAAGTATAAGTCGGAGTCCAGGATCTCGTCCGGGGTACGCTGGTCCCAGATCCGGATGAGCATGCTTATCAGGCCCCTGGTAATATCGGTGTTACTGTCTGCCCGGAAGTTGATCCTGCCATCGTGGTAGGAGCTGGTAAGCCATACTTTTGACTGACAGCCTTTGACGATATTATTTTCGACCTTGAATTCGTCCTCAAGGGGAGAGAGTTTGTTGCCCATTTCCATGATATAAAAAATGGTACTTTCCATATCTCCGGCGAGCAGGGAAAATTCTTCGATGATCTCGTCTTGTATTTCGTTGATTTCCGGTTTCACCTTGATGCGATTTTTTCGACACTTTCCAGAAAATAATCCACTTCCTTAGCCGTGTTGTAAACAGCAAAAGAAGCGCGGCAGGTTCCTTCGATTCCCATCCGTTCCATCAGTGGCTGAGTACAATGATGTCCAGTACGTACTGCGATGCCCCGTGCATCGAGCAGCATGCCAGTATCAAACAGATGTGTTTTATCCAGCAGAAAGGAAACAATGCCGGAAGCATCAGAAGCGGTACCGATCAGGCGCACGCCCTGAATGGATTTCAGCCCTTCCCTGGCCTGTTGGAAAAGCCGGTCTTCATGTTCGTGAATAGCAGGCTTACCCAGCTCATTGATAAATTCTATAGCCGGAGCAAAGGCCACTACTTCTCCAATGGTGGGTGTGCCGGCCTCAAACTTATAGGGAATGTCGTTATAGGTTGTTTTTTCGAAATGTACATCGCGGATCATGGAACCACCACCCTGATAGGGAGGCAGCGCCTCCAGCTCGCTGCGTTTGCCATAAAGAATGCCCACCCCGGTAGGTCCGTAAATCTTATGCGCGGAGAAAACCAAAAAGTCGCAGCCAATCTCCTGCACGTCAACAGGAAGATGTCCTACAGACTGCGCGGCGTCAATCAGTACCCGGGCGCCCGCCTGATGAGCAAGATCTGTGATCTTCCTGATGGGATTAATGGTGCCCAGGGTATTGGAGACATGTACCACTGAGACCATTTTTGTTCGTGGACTGAGCAGGCGCTCGTATTCATCCATGAGTAATTCGCCTTCCGGGCTAACCGGGATCACCTTCAGCACCGCGCCTTTTTCTTCGCAGATCATCTGCCAGGGCACAATTCCCGAATGATGCTCCATGGCCGAAATAATGACTTCGTCCCCGGGTTGCAGGGTATTTCTCCCAAAACTCTGTGCCACCAGATTGATCCCTTCTGTGGTACCTTTGGTAAAGATGACTTCCTCCCGTTCGGCAGCGTTGATAAAACGGGCTGCCAGCTCGCGGGTTCCCTCAAATCCCTCGGTAGCACGGTCTGCAAGCGTATGCACGCCCCGGTGAATATTGGAATTGTCAAATTCGTAATAATGCAACAGTGCGTCAATTACTCGCCTGGGTTTTTGCGCGGTGGCCGCATTATCTAAATACACCAGGGGATGCCCGTTCACTTCCTGGTGAAGCACGGGAAATTGTTTCCTGATTGCATTTATATCGATCATTTATTTATCAAATTTTTGAGCGGCGATTTGCATCAGCGGCTCCTTCAGCGCATCTATCTGCAACTTGTCAATGACCTCTTCGGCATAAGCCCGTAGTAACATGCGTTTGGCATCCTTTTCAGAAAGCCCCCGCGAACGAAGATAGAAAACAGCTTCGTCATCCAGATGTCCGCTGGTGGCCCCGTGCGTACAACGTACGTCATCGGCAAAGATTTCCAGCTGAGGTTTGGTGTTGACCGTGGCTTCGTCTGAAAGCAGGATGTTCACATTCCGCTGGTAAGCATTTGTTTTTTGCGCATCCTTTTCAACAAAGACCTTTCCGTTGAAAACAGCAGTGGCCTTGTCGTTGATAATGCCTTTGTAGAGCTGATCACTGTAGCATTCCGGCGAATTGTGATTTACCCGAGTATGGTTGTCCAGAAACTGATTCCCGGTAAGCAGGTAAAGTCCGTTCATGATGCTTCGGCAATGCTTATCCGACAGGCGGAAATGAAGATTGTTTCTCACAAAGGCGCCGTTCAGCGAGATTATATGTGTATCAACCGAGGCATTCTCATGCTGGTCAATCTCTGTATATCCTACGTGATAGTTCTCTCCGGTTTCCAACTGCAGTTTGGTGTAATCCACTACTGCATTCCGCTCTGCCTTTATTTCCGTAACAATATTCGTTAAGGCAGCCTCTTTCGTGGCTCCGGCAAATACTTCAATGACCTTGAAGGAGGCATCCTGTTCAGCCACGAATAAGTTACGGGGCCGTATCTTCACCGGCGCGTCCGTAGCAAGGGCCAGGTGATACACAACAACAGGTTTCTCCAGGTGGCTTCCGCCAGTAGCATGAATAAAGGCTCCATCGGTGAAACCGGCGGTATTGGAGGCCACAAAACCTGAATTCAAGCCCGCAATTGTCCCCAAATGGGGCGCTGCCAGGGTCTGCAAGGCTTCATCAGCCATGTTACCAACGGTAATTCCCTTTTCTTCATGTGGAATGACCGAAAGTTCACTGCTGAGCCAGCCATTTATAAAAACAAGGTACCAGGCATCCAGTCCGGTAAAGGGCAGGGTAGCAAAGGATTCCTTACTGAGCAAACTGGCTGTGTCTCTTCCGGGAAGTACGTAGTCCGGTGCGGTTATCCTGTGTACAGGGGTATATTTCCAGTCTTCCAGCTTCTGATGAGGATAGCCATGCTGCTCAAACCAGGCTGCTGCTTCCCGTTTTTTGGCGGAAATCGCGTCAATGGAGCGTTGGATATCCGGATCTCCGGCTATAATGGCATTGTTCATTTAAGCTTCTACTTTATCTTCGTCCTTGATCCAGTCGTAGCCTTTGGCTTCCAGTTCAAGCGCCAGACTTTTATCTCCTGATTTTACGATTCGTCCCTTATATAATACATGCACAAAATCCGGTACAATGTATTCCAGCAGTCGCTGGTAGTGGGTAATTAAGATGCAGGCATTGTCTTTATTGCGCAACTGGTTCACGCCGCCTGCCACCAAACGGAGGGCGTCAATGTCCAGGCCTGAATCGGTTTCGTCGAGAATCGACAAAGCGGGCTCAAGCATGGCCATCTGAAATATTTCATTTCGTTTTTTCTCTCCACCTGAAAACCCTTCATTCAGCGAACGGCTAAGCAGGGACTGGTTCATCTCTACCAGTTTCATTTTTTCCTTCATCAGTTTCAGAAACTGCACAGCATCCAGCGGCTCCTCGCCACGGGCTTTTCGCAGCTCATTAACCGCTGTTTTCAGGAAATTTGTCGTGCTTACACCGGGGATCTCCACCGGATACTGAAATGCCAGAAAGATACCGGCACGAGCCCGTTCTTCCGGAGCCAGTTCAAGCAAGTCCTCTCCATTGTAGGTGACACTCCCGCCGGTGACTTCGTATTCCTCACGGCCTGCCAGGATCGCTGAGAGCGTACTCTTTCCGGAGCCGTTGGGGCCCATGATCGCGTGCACTTCTCCCGGGTTTACCTGGAGGCTGATGCCCCTCAATATTTCCTTTCCTTCTATTGAAGCTTTTAGATCTTTTATTGTCAACATATTCTTTTTCTTAATCTTTTACATTAACCAACACTACCCTCAAGGCTAACAGCCAGCAGTTTCTGTGCTTCAACTGCAAATTCCATCGGAAGATGGTTCAATACTTCCCGGCAGTAGCCGTTCACAATCAGGCTCACTGCTTCTTCGGGACCGATGCCGCGTTGATTGCAGTAAAATATCTGGTCTTCCCCGATTTTTGAGGTAGTGGCTTCGTGCTCAATCTGAGCTGTTTGATTCTTTACCTCAATGTAGGGGAAAGTATGGGCGCCACACTTGTCGCCGATCAGCAAGGAATCACATTGCGTGTAATTCCGGGATTTATGAGCATTCTTGCCCACTTTCACCAGTCCGCGATACGAGTTATTGCTGACACCGGCAGAAATTCCTTTCGACACGATCCGGCTTCGGGTGTTCTTTCCCAAATGGATCATTTTAGTACCCGTATCGGCTTGCTGATGGTTGTTGGTTACTGCTACGGAATAAAATTCACCCATGGAATGGTCACCCTTCAGGATAACACTTGGATATTTCCAGGTAATGGCAGATCCGGTTTCCACTTGCGTCCAGGAGATCCTTGAACGGGCTCCTGCGCATATGCCGCGCTTGGTCACGAAATTATAAATTCCGCCTTTTCCTTCCTTGTCACCAGGATACCAGTTCTGTACGGTTGAATATTTTACCTCGGCATCGTCCAGGGCCACGATCTCTACCACCGCTGCGTGAAGTTGATTCTCGTCCCGCATGGGAGCGGTGCATCCTTCCAGATAGCTGACGTAAGCGCCTTCTTCGGCTATGATCAGCGTGCGTTCGAATTGCCCGGTATTGGAGGCATTGATCCGGAAATAAGTGGAAAGTTCCATCGGGCAGCGAACGCCTTTGGGTACATAGACGAACGAACCATCGGAAAAAACGGCCGAATTCAGAGCAGCAAAATAATTATCACCGGGAGGCACAACAGACCCCAGGTATTTTTTAACCAGCTCAGGATGCTCCTTTACCGCTTCACTCACCGAGCAAAAGATCACACCGGCTTCCTTCAGTTTTTCCCGGAAGGTGGTGGCAATGGAAACTGAATCAAAAACAGCATCTACCGCCACACCGGATAAAAGTTTCTGCTCATCCAGAGAGATGCCCAATTTATCAAAAGTAGCCCGAAGTTCCGGGTCCACTTCGTCCATACTATTTAGCTGCGGCTTTTTCTTTGGGGCTGCATAATAGGAAAGCGCCTGGTAATCAATTGCCGAATAGGTCAGATTTGGCCAGTGAGGTTCTTCCATTTTTTGCCAGTTACGAAAAGCCTTCAACCGCCATTCCAGCAGAAATTCAGGTTCTTCCTTTTTGGCAGAAATAAACCGGATGATATCTTCGTTTAACCCTGCAGGAGCATATTCGGTCTCGATATCAGTATGGAATCCGTACTTATACTCCGATTGGGTAATCTCTTCCAGAACTTTCAGGTCTTCACTCATAGT
>DATCYD010000331.1:0-6714 GCA_036570465.1 Anseongella sp. | reverse complement strand
AAAGCAAGGAAACCTAATCTTCCGATTTCACCGTAGCCCCCAGATATTCCCGGTTCATCATGGCGATATTAGCTACTGAAATGCTTTTGGGGCATTCCGCTTCGCAAGCGTAAGTATTGGTGCAATTGCCGAAGCCCTCCTTGTCCATCTGGGCCACCATGGCCAGGGCGCGGCGGCGGCGTTCAGGCTGGCCCTGAGGTAGTTTTGCCAATTGGGACATTTTTGCCGAAACGAAGAGCATCGCTGATGCGTTCTTACAGGCGGCTACACAGGCGCCACAACCGATACAGGCAGCGGCGTCAAAGGCATCGTCGGCATTTTCTTTGGAAACCGGCAGGTTGTTGGCATCTTGCGCGTTTCCGGTGTTTACCGAAACAAAACCGCCGGAGGCAATGATGCGATCGAAGGAAGAACGGTCCACCACCAGGTCTTTGATAACCGGAAAAGAACCGGCACGCCAGGGTTCCACCACAATGGTATCCCCATCCTGGAATGACCGCATGTGCAGCTGACAGGTGGTGATGCCGCGCTTGGGACCGTGCGGTCGGCCGTTAATGAACATGGAGCAGGTTCCGCAAATTCCTTCGCGGCAATCGTGATCAAATGCGATGGGCTCCTTGCCCTCGTTGATCAGCTTTTCGTTCAACACGTCGAACATCTCCAGGAACGACATATCCGGCGATATACCACTCACCTGGTGCGTCTCCAAATTGCCTTTGGCATCCCTGTTTTTCTGACGCCATACCTTCAGAGTCAGATTCATATTTCCGCTCATTTATAACTCCGTTGTGCTATCTTGATATTTTCAAAAACCAGATCCTCTTTGTGCAGCTCGTATCCTGCATCTCCCTTATACTCCCAGGCTCCCACGTACGAGAAATGCTCATCATCGCGCTGGGCTTCCCCTTCAGGAGTCTGGTGTTCCTCCCGGAAATGCCCTCCGCATGACTCGTTGCGATGCAGGGCATCCGTGCACATCAGTTCGGCCAGCTCCAGGAAGTCAGCAACCCGGCCCGCCTTTTCCAGTTCAGGGTTCAGCTCGTGCTGTCCGCCCGGAATGCGTACGTTCTGCCAGAATTCATTCCGCAACGCCTTTATGTCTTCAATAGCCTGTGTAAGCCCCTCCGCGTTGCGGGCCATGCCGCATTTTTCCCAGGTGATCTTACCCAGTTGCTTGTGATAATAGTCCACCGAATGCGTGCCCTGGATGCTGAGCAGCTTATCAATGGTCGTCTGGACGTTCTTTTCGGCCTCTTCAAAAGCCGGATGATCGGTAGGAATGGCCTTGGTGGATATTTCCTTCGCTAACTAAGCGCCAATGGTATAAGGGATCACGAAATACCCGTCTGCCAGGCCTTGCATCAGCGCCGAAGCACCCAGCCGGTTGGCGCCATGATCGGAGAAATTGCATTCACCAAGCGCATATAACCCCGGAACGGTGGTCATCAGGTCGTAATCCACCCACAGGCCACCCATCGTGTAATGTACAGCCGGATAGATGCGCATCGGGGTTTCATAAGGGTTTTCACCCGTAATCTGTTCGTACATATCGAACAGGTTACCGTATTTTTCCTTCACCACTTCCTTGCCCAAACGGCGGGTGGTCTCTTTATCCGGATTGCTGATCCGCTGCTTCGCTGCCTCGATCTTTCCGTACCGTTCGAAGGCGGAAGCGTAGTCCAGGTAAACCGCCATTTTTGAAGGGCCTACACCATACCCTGCGTCACAGCGCTCCTTGGCTGCCCGGGAGGCCACATCCCGCGGCACCAGGTTTCCATAAGCCGGGTAACGACGCTCCAGGTAATAATCCCGTTCATCTTCCGGTATTTCGTTCGCCTTGCGGGGATCGTCCTTCTTTTTCGGCACCCAAATCCGACCGTCGTTCCGAAGCGATTCAGACATCAGGGTCAACTTCGACTGGTGATCACCCGATACAGGAATACAGGTAGGATGGATCTGTGTATAACATGGGTTAGCGAAATAAGCGCCTTTCCGGTGTGCTTTCCAGGCAGCTGTCACATTGCTTCCCATCGCGTTGGTGGAAAGGTAAAAAACGTTTCCGTAGCCGCCGGTGCATAGCAAAACGGCATGTCCGAAATACCGCTCAAGTTCGCCAGTGATCAGGTTACGGGCGATAATGCCCCGGGCCTTGCCGTCGATCATCACCAGATCAAGCATCTCGTGACGGGAATACAACTCAATTTTGCCCATACCAACCTGGCGCATCAGGGCGCTGTAAGCCCCTAGCAGCAATTGCTGGCCGGTTTGGCCGGCCGCGTAAAAGGTACGCTGTACCTGCACACCACCGAAAGAACGGTTGCTTAGCAGCCCGCCGTATTCCCGGGCGAAAGGTACGCCTTGCGCCACACACTGATCAATGATATTGCCGCTGACTTCCGACAGACGGTGTACGTTTGCCTCTCGCGAACGATAATCGCCGCCCTTGACCGTATCATAAAATAAACGGTACACGCTGTCACCGTCGTTCTGATAATTTTTTGCAGCATTGATCCCCCCCTGGGCCGCAATCGAATGCGCCCGGCGGGCCGAATCCTGGAAACAAAACACCTTTACCTTGTACCCCAGCTCCGCGAGCGTAGCGGCCGCGGACGCTCCGGCCAACCCGGAACCTACAACGATTACCTCAATATGGCGTTTGTTGGCGGGGTTAACGAGCGGAACCGATGAGCGGTATTTTTTCCACTTTTCATCAATCGGGCCATCGGGTATCCTGGAATTCAACTCCATAAATTATGCGCTTTAATCAAGTGGTATGGAAAAAGTAGAAATAAATGGGCATAGAGGCAAAACCAGCGGGGATCAGTACCGCAAAGATACCTGTTCCCACCCAGCGGATCGCCCCGCTGTATCTGGAATGGTTCAGGCCCATGGTCTGAAAGGCGCTCTGAAAACCGTGCCGCAGATGAAAGCCCAGAGCTACCATGGAAATGACGTACAAAAGTACGATCAGCCCATTTTGAAACCCCGCCTCCACTACCTTATACATATCCTTATAAACATGCACCTCCTGCTCATTTTCCAGATCGGTCAATACAAATCCTTTTTCTTCATAACCCTGTCCGGTAACGTCTTCGGTACTGACTATCTCCCCCGAGCCTGCTTCTACCACATACTTGGTATAAGGCAGTTCGCCCCAGTGATATTCAGCCCAAAAATTGGTCAGGTGCACAGCAATGAATACCAGCACCATGGTTCCCAGCAAGCCCATGTTACGCGACGCCCAGAGGCTGTTAGCCTTCCCGTTCACCACTGCGTATCGTGCAGGACGGGCCTTCCGGTTCAGGTACACCAGATGCAACCCCTTAAAGGCGTGCCATAGAATGGAGAAATAGGTAATATAACTGACCACCTTAATAAAGGGGTTGGTCGTCATCATGACAGTATATTTGTTGATGGAAAAACCCTCGTCGGAGTTGAACAGTTGCAAATTCCCGGCAAGGTGCACGATCAGGAACAGGCAAAGGAATAATCCGGTGAGAGCAACAGTAATTTTTTTTCCGATAGAGGAAGAAAAAAACTCAGAAATACGGCTCATGTGATGAAAAATTAACTTGAAGTGGCACAAATCTATTGAATTATTGAATAGAATGGTAGGAATTCAATTATTTAGATTAGTTCTACATAATCAGAATGTCATGTTAAACAAGGCGTATTTGTAACTTTGCCCCTTCAAACGTTAATTTGCAGGATGAACTATACACTCAAGCACGTCCCCGAACGTGAACTGAAACCCCGGAGTAAGGGCATTACGATGGTAATGGATAAGGGGTTGAGCACAAACGAGGTAGAGAATTTTCTCTCGGTCGCCGGCGACCACACCGATATTGTAAAGCTTGGCTGGGCTACCTCATTTGTTACCCCGAATCTGGCCGAAAAGCTTAAAATTTATCGGGAAGCCGGCATCCCTGTCTATTTCGGAGGAACCCTGTTCGAGGCCTTTATTATCCGGGGGCAATTTGACGATTACCGGCGAGTGCTGGAAAAATATGACATGGCATACGCCGAAGTATCGGATGGCTCCATTACAATTGACCACGACGCTAAATGCGAATACATTCGCCAATTGGCCGGCCAGGTGACTGTCATTTCTGAAGTAGGTTCAAAGGACGAAGCAAAGATCATCCCGCCTTACAAATGGATCCAGCTCATGAAAGCCGAACTTGAGGCCGGCTCATGGAAAGTGATCGCCGAAGCACGTGAAAGCGGTAACGTTGGCCTCTACCGAGGCACAGGCGAACCCCGCATGGGCCTGATCGAAGAAATCCTGACCCAGATCCCCCAGGAAAAAATCATCTGGGAGGCTCCTCAAAAAGCGCAACAGGTCTGGTTTGTCAAACTACTGGGCTCCAACGTGAATCTTGGAAATATCGCACCGGCTGAGGTAATCCCCCTGGAAACGGTTCGGCTGGGGCTGCGCGGAGACACCTTTAACCATTTTCTCAATGGTCTGGGTTTGGATGAGAATGGTGACGCAATTTCCGGATGATGATACAATTCGGCCTCATCGGCTATCCCCTTTCCCATTCCTTCTCCAAAGAATACTTCGCCAGTAAATTCCAACAGGAACATATTTCCGGGTATGATTATGAGTTATTTCCACTGGAAAAAATAGAGGATCTCCCTTCCCTGCTCAGCCGTCACCCGGAACTTGCCGGGTTGAATGTCACCATTCCCCACAAAATAAATGTACTCCCCTATCTCCAGCATCTGGATGAAACCGCCAACGCCATTGGCGCGGTAAACACCATCAAGATCAGCCGTGCCGATGCCGTACCGAACGAAAATCCTGCTGCAGGTTCAGTTGGAAATCCGGTCCTAAGCGGCTATAATACTGATGCCTACGGATTTCAGAAATCCCTGGAACCGCTGCTTCAACCCTGGCACAAAAAGGCACTGATCCTCGGTACCGGCGGAGCATCCAGGGCAGTCCTTTACGTGCTTGAAAAACTCGGCATAACGCCCCTGTTTGTTTCCCGTAGCCCCGCCAGGGACACTTCACCCGGCCATACAGAACAAATTGCTTACTCGCAACTCGACGCTGCCACGGTTCAGGAATACCCCCTGATCATCAATACAACCCCGTTAGGAACCTATCCCGATACAGACAATTGCCCGGCCATCCCCTACGAATCCTTCTCGGAACGGAACTTGTTATATGACCTGGTCTATAACCCGGCCGAAACACTTTTTCTTAAAAAAGGAAAAGAACGCGGCGCCACCATTATAAACGGTCTGGAAATGCTTCGCCTTCAGGCCGAAAAAGCCTGGAAAATATGGACAACGTAGTCGCAAAGATTGCTTTGAAACGTGCATCCCATAGTAAGCGGGGTGCCTTTCTGTTCATTTTACTCGCCCTGACGCTGGGCGCCTCCGCCTGCCGGCAAAGCGGCTACACGCCCAAACCACGAGGATATTTCCGCCTGGAATTTCCGGAAAAATCATACCAGACCTACACTAGCGATTGTCCCTTTTCCTTTCGCATTCCCACATACGCCTCCATTGCCCCTGATTCGGAAAAGGCATCCTCTTGCTGGATTGATGTAGCCTTCCCTGACTTTAACGCCAGAATTCACCTGAGCTACTGGCCTGTAAAGTCGGAGAAGATGCTATACGAACTGGTTGAGGATAGCCGGGAGCTGGCCTTCAAGCACACTGTCAAGGCCACCGCCATCGATGAACAATTGATCATTCAACCTGAACGGGACACCTATGGCATCGTTTACAGCATCAAAGGCAATACCGCCTCGTCCCTGCAATTCTTTCTGACCGACAGTACCAGCCACTACCTCCGGGGCGCGCTTTATTTCCACGAAGAACCCCGCATAGACTCTATCCGGCCCGTGCTTGAATTCCTTCGTGAGGATATCGACACCTTGCTGAACAGCCTTCAGTGGAAACGCTAATCCGGTGATCCTGCTGTCATTTAAGGTAAAGAATCCAAAAACAATACTAAAATAATTCGTAAAACCAAAACGAATAAAAGAAAGGGCTTCGCTCAGCTTTTCTTACCTTCGCATCAAGAGGAATCCCGATGATCAACATTCAGCAATTCGAATTCAACCCGCTGGTGGAAAACACGTACATACTCTACGATGAAACGGGAGAATGCGTCGTCATTGATCCCGGTTGCCACAACCGGGAAGAACAAGACCGTTTGGCAGGGTTTGTCCGGGAGAAAAAGCTCAAACCCGTGCTATTGATCAATACGCATTGCCATATAGATCATGTGCTGGGGAACAAATTCGTTAGCGATATGTACGGCCTGCTGCCGCGCTTCCATCGTGAAGAAGAGGCCATTCTGCATGCCATGGTCCCTTATGCCGCTTCCATGGGTCTCCCTTATAATGCTTCCCCGCCGGCGGAAGTATTCCTGAAAGAAGATGAGCCTGTACGCTTCGGAAACGCTTCCCTTGACAGCCTTTTCACACCCGGTCATTCACCGGGAAGCCTGTCCTTTTTTTCTCCGGAAGACCGTTTTGTGATCGCAGGCGATGTCCTTTTCCAACGGAGTATCGGCCGCAGCGATTTTCCGGGCGGTGATTTTGATACACTGATCCGAAGTATTGAAACGCAGCTCTTTCCCCTGGGGGATGATGTGAAAGTGTTTCCGGGTCATGGACCGGCCACCACCATTGGCTTTGAACGCGAAAACAATCCTTTCCTGTGAGTTTCCCCCTTTATATAGCGCGCAGG
>DATCYD010000330.1:0-14335 GCA_036570465.1 Anseongella sp. | reverse complement strand
CCAACGGGAATCGCCGCTCCTGCCGGAAGCCCCACTGAGGGGGTAAAAAAAAAACTCCCTGAAATAAAAGCCACCCCTGAAGCCACAATCCCTCTAACAGACACGCCGCCCACTCCAACAGACACGCCGCCCCCGGCAACGAATATACCTGACCCGGCGGCACCCGCAGAAAAACCCTCCGACAATCCTGTTGCTTCAAAATGGAGCAACGTTCCCAACCTGATGGTCCCTTCCCTGGCAGGAACCAAACCAGGGGGAGACACGGATGAACCAGGTGAGGGAAATGAGGCAGGTGCAAATGCCGGCACAGATGATTTACCCGCTGAACCGTTTACCGAAAGCCAGCTGATTATCTTTTGGGAAGAATACGCCGGACGAATGCAAGCCGCAGGTAGAGCTAATATGCATACCCTCATGACCACCTTCTCGCCGCAACTTCAGGACAACTTTACGATTGAACTGAAAGTGGTCAACAAGGTACAGCAGGACAAATTTCAGGATGAAAAGCAGGATATCATGGATTTCCTGCGGAAAAAGCTAAAAAACTACCAGCTGGAGATCATCACTGTGCTGCATGAAGAACAGGATACACGCCGGCGCTTATATACGGCAACTGATAAATTCAATTACCTGGCGGAAAAGAATCCGTCGCTGATCGAACTCCGCAAAAGGCTCGACCTGGATATCGACCTTTAAGCTTTGGTTCGTTCATACTCAAAGCTTTTCTTAAATTTGCAGCGTTGAATTTTTTTGCAGCGTTGAATTTAAAAATCCGAAACATATGTCATCCGAAAAAATCAAAGTAGCGAATCCGGTAGTAGAACTCGACGGGGACGAAATGACCCGCATTATCTGGCAGTTTATCAAAGATAAATTCATTTTCCCGTACATCGACCTGGATATCAAATATTTTGATCTCGGCATCGGGCAGCGCGATGCCACCGATGACCGCATCACCATTGAAGCAGCTGAAGCAATCAAGGAACACCATGTAGGCATCAAATGTGCCACCATCACTCCAGACGAAGCCCGTGTAAAGGAATTCGACCTGAAAAAAATGTGGCGTTCACCGAACGGAACCATTCGTAACATTGTGGGTGGTACTGTTTTCCGTGAACCCATTATCTGCCGGAACGTTCCCCGCCTGGTTCCCAACTGGACGCAGCCCATTATGATCGGCCGCCATGCTCATGCCGACCAGTACAAAGCTACCGACGTGGTTACTAAAGGAAAAGGGACGTTAACCATGACCTTCACGCCCGGTGACGGTGGCGAAGCCCAAACATGGGAAGTATATGATTTCCAGGGGGATGGAATTGCCATGAGCATGTACAACACAGACGAATCCATTTACGGATTTGCCCGCTCATGCTTCAACATGGCCCTTCAAAAAGGCTGGCCCCTGTATCTTTCTACCAAGAACACCATCCTGAAAGCCTATGACGGACGTTTCAAGGATATTTTCCAGGAAGTTTACCAGAATGAATTCAAGGCTGATATGGATGCCAAGGGCATCACCTATGAGCATCGCCTGATTGACGACATGGTAGCGGCAGCGTTGAAGTGGAACGGTGGCTTTATCTGGGCCTGCAAGAACTACGACGGAGACGTACAGTCTGATACCGTCGCGCAAGGATTCGGTTCACTTGGCCTGATGACCTCCACCCTGGTGACCCCCGACGGAAAAACGATGGAAGCTGAAGCGGCCCATGGAACGGTGACCCGACATTACCGCCTTCATCAGGAAGGGAAAGAAACCAGTACCAACCCCATCGCTTCCATATTTGCATGGACACGAGGTTTGGCATTCCGGGGCAAGCTGGACAACAACCAGGCACTGATCAATTTCTGTGAAACCCTGGAACGGGTTTGTGTGGAAACTGTAGAAAGTGGTAAAATGACCAAGGACCTGGCCGTTTGCATCCATGGCTCCAAGGTCACCCGGGACCAGTATTTGAATACGGAAGAATTCCTCATCGCCATCGACGAGAACCTGAAAAAGGCCCTCGCCTGAGGTCTAGTCATTAACGAACAGGCCGCAGCCTCCCTGAAGTTATCCTGGGAGCTGCGGCCTGTTATTTTGGTATTGAAATTGCAAGTGGTATGACAAGTCCTTTTGCCAGCGCATGAAAATCAATACCATTCTGTTATGCCTTGCTTCGATTGCATTGTTGCCATCCTGCCTGATGGCCACCGATTCCCTGCTTGTAAAGCGGGACAGCATTGATTTCCGGTTAAACGACAGCACGATAACCATCATTAAACACGTCTATGGTCAGGACAGCATCCGTTTTCTGAGCATTCATGACGATGAAAACACCGGCGCAGAAGCCGCGATGGATTTTATCAGGGAAAACGGCGGCAGTCTGGTGGAACTGCAATACGGGAACGAACGCAACATCAAATTCAACCTGAAAAGCAGCCTTGACAAATGTATTTTTGACCCTAACGGTATGTTTACAGATACAGGCGCTTACCGTACCCTCGACAAACACGCCAGGGTTACCTCTGAGGCGGTACAGGCCATCCGGTCATTGGGGGAAAAAGTACTGGAAACCTATCATTATGATAGCCTGGGGTACATCATTACTCTGCATAACAACACGGAAGGACTATATTCCATCCGCTACTATCTGCCTGGAAAACTGATGGACACCGCGGCCGCAAAAGTCCACATCAACCCGCGGCTGGATATTGATGATTTCGTCTTCGTAACCGACCCCTGGATCTTTGACTACCTGAAGGGGAAAAACATCAACGTGGTACTCCAAAGCCCGGATGCGCCTAATGACGGCTCCCTGTCCGTTTATGCAGCCATGCTTGGAATCCCCTATGTTAACATTGAAGTACAAGACGGGCACCTCCGGCAACACAGGGAACTGATTGACATTGTTGCCGAAATGATGCAGGAATTCATGAAAAAGCGTAAATTGCTGCCTTCCGGTTAGAGGCTGCAATGAATTTTTCACTGGTATTTAACGATATTTCTCCCTGGTGGATCGTACCCTGTGTGGCACTGGGTTTACTTTATGCCTGGTTCCTTTATCGCCGTAATTTCCCTTCAAATAACACCATACGCCGGCTCCTATTCGGATTCAGGACATTTACAGTAGCTTTGCTCGCCTTTTTGTTATTAAGCCCTCTGCTGAAACGCATTAGCCGAACGATCGAAAAACCTGTCATTGTCATCGCCCGGGATAATAGTTCTTCCATTCTGCTGGACAAAAAAAACCAGGACTGGTACACCGGGCAATTGCCCCGGCTGATCCGTTCTCTTGGAAACAAGCTGGAGGCAAAGTACGAGGTACAGTACTATCAGTTCAGCGATGATCCCGAACGCGGGTTTTCGACTGATTTTACCGGCAAGCAAACGGATATCAGCCTTCTCGTGAAAGAACTCAGGACCCGCTTTTCAGGCAGAAACCTGGGAGCGGTCGTGTTGCTAACTGATGGAATTTACAACAAAGGGAGTAATCCGCTCTACGAAATGAAAGGGCTGAACGCCCCCTTTTATACCGTAGCGCTCGGAGACACCATTCCAAAAAAAGATTTACTCATTTCCTCTGTTGACCACAACCAGATTGTATTTCTTGGAAATGACTTCCGCATCAATATCCATGCGGAAGCCAACGGCTCCGACGGCGCCACCAGCCATCTTCGCGTACAACACAACAACCAGACCCTGTATTCAGAAACCGTCCAGATCAAGGACGATCATTTCCGGATCAGCGTTCCGGTGGATATTGAGGCCGCAACAAAAGGCCGGCAGAAGTACGTCATCAGCCTGGAACCAATCGAAGGCGAGATCACTGAAAAGAATAACACTTCTACCATATTCATAGAGGTGCTTGACCGCCGCCGGAAAATACTGCTCCTCGGAGCCGCCCCTCATCCCGATCTTGGTGCTTTGAAACAAGCCCTGGAAAGCGGTCAGCAATATGAAGTAGTTACCCGTCTTGCCGAGGAAACACAAGACACCTTTTCAACGGGATCCTATAGCCTGATCATTCTGCACCAGCTGCCTGCCGCCGGTCATCCGGTTCCGGCAAGCTTGCGGAATATTTCGGGAGAAAAGAAACTGCCCGTCTGGCACATCATCGGCAATCAAACCGATATGGTTACCCTGGGTAGAACCTTCGCCGGCGCTATCCAAATCTCGCAGTTCAACAGAAGTTACAACGACGTTTTTGCAATTCCCGACCCTTCATTTTACCTCTTCAGTATTCCTGAAGAACACCAGAAACGCTTCAGCGCCCTTCCCCCGCTAACCGTTCCCTTTTGCGAAATTGTTCCTCAGGAGGCTGCAGTTCCACTTTTCACTCAACGCATCGGACAGGTCGCTACCGATCGTCCCTTAATGTTTTTCAATACCACTAACGGGTCCCGAACCGCCTGGTTATTTGGAGAAGGCCTGTGGCGCTGGCGCATGCATGACTTTCGCCTGAACGGGAACCATGATGCCGTTGACGGCTTAATCACCCAAACCGTTCAGTATCTGGCTACCCGTGAAGATACCCGGCGTTTCCGGCTGAATATGCCCAAATCGATATTTTCCGAAAATGAAGAAGTGACTTTTACGGCCGAGCTGTATAATGAAAGCTATGAAGCAGTGACCAGCCCCGATGTCCGCCTGGAGATCAAGAATGAAAAGGGACAAACCTTCCCTTATATCTTCAGCAAAGGCAACGACCGCTACCATCTCAACGCAGGCATCCTTCCGCCCGGAGAATACACCTATACAGCCACCGTACAGCTCGGAACTGAAAAAAGTACGGCCAGCGGCAACTTTGTGATCACCCCTCAACACGCCGAAGAACTGGAAACCACTGCCAATCACCAACTCCTTTATAGCATGGCTGAAAGTTCCGGCGGCCAAATGCTCTATCCCGGACAAATGGACCGGCTGTATGAGCTACTCTCCCAAAAAGAAACCATTAGTCCGGTCATTTACGAACAGGAACGTTACCGCAACCTCATTCACATGAAATGGCTCTTTTTTCTGCTACTCGCCCTACTCGGCACCGAGTGGTTCCTCCGCAAGCAAAACGGTCTTTACTGAGATTATTAGTTGCCGAAACTATGTTTTTTTATGTAGTTTTGGCAAGCAATAAATTTATTAGTTGCCGAAACCATGTTTTTTTATGTAGTTTTGGCAAGCAATAAATCGTCATGACACCGTCTATTATTGGCAGAAAGAGCGAATGTACAGTCCTGGCTCGTTTGTTACATAGTAAACAGCCGGAATTACTAGCCATTTATGGTAGGAGGCGGGTAGGCAAAACCTACCTGATTCGTAACTACTATGCCGATAACCTTGCATTCTATGCTACTGGTCAGGCCGGGGCTACGATCAGGCAGCAACTTGATAATTTCAGAGAGCAGCTTTCTGTTCATTTTCCCGACAAGAAATTCTCTACCCCAGAAAACTGGCAAGAAGCGTTCCATCTACTTCGATCGGCGATTCAGGAAAAGAAAGAGATAAGCAAGAAGGTACTTTTCTTTGATGAATTACCCTGGCTGGACACGCATAAGTCAGGGTTTCTTCCTGCCTTTGGATATTTCTGGAATGTCTTTGCCTCACAACGACCCGATCTTTTGGTCGTTATTTGCGGTTCTGCAGCTTCCTGGATTATTAGAAAAGTGGTAAACAACAAAGGGGGGTTGCACAACCGGATCACACAGCGGATTCGCTTGCTACCGTTCACACTGAGTGAAACTGAAAGTTACCTGCGTGCACGCAAGATTAACCTGAACCGATACCAGCTGTTACAACTCTACATGGTGATTGGTGGGGTTCCACATTACCTGAATGCTGTGGAGCGTGGCAAAAGTGTTCAGCAAAACATCGCAGATAGCTGCTTTAGCAAAGATGGATTACTGGCAAACGAATTCAGTAATCTTTATCGTTCCTTATTTAGTTCGCCTGAACGACATGAGGAAGTCATCCGGGCACTTTCCGCCAAAAACATGGGCCTTACCAGAAGTCAGCTTGCCAATACCGGAAAGATACCTGCCGGCGGCGGTCTCACCACCACCTTAACCGAATTGGAAGAAAGCGGATTCATAGAACGAATACAACCCTTCCAAAAGAAGAAACAAGATGCCCTGTACCGGTTAACCGATGAATTCTCATTATTTTACTTCAGATTCATGGAAGGAAGCAGAGGGCTGAATCAAGGACAATGGCTTGCGCAAAGTCAATCATCGTCATATCGCTCCTGGAGCGGGTATGCCTTTGAGAATGTATGCATCAGGCATATTGATCGGATACGGGAAGTGTTAGGTATTTCCGGCATGGTCACCTACCAGGCATCCTGGCGTAAAGCCGGAAACGCTCAGGGTCCCGGAGCTCAGATTGACCTATTGATTGACCGGTCTGATCAATGCATCAACGTCTGTGAAATAAAATTCAGTGAACAACTCTTCACCATCGACAAATCCTATGCAGAGGCATTGCAAAGAAAGCTATTGGCTTTCCGCACGGCCACAAAAACCAGAAAAACAACTTTTCTCACCATGATCACCACCTACGGAATCAAGGAAAATGACCATAAAACCCAGTCAGTTGACTCCCAGCTGACGATGGACGACCTTTTCAGGTAATATGGTAGTGCATGGTGGGCGCGAATGGGTCTTTGCCCGATTGCTCCATGAGTGACTGGTAGCTTTCAGGAATGCTGTGCGCATGCAGCAGGCAGCCGGGATTCAGGTAGGGGAATATTTGCTCAAACGTCTTGATTTCAGTAATGCTGGTACGACGATAGATATGAGAACGGTTGATCTTCGAAGGGTCGTCGATGCCGGCGCCTCCCATCAGCTCCACAAAACCGGCAATTGTATCTTTGTGATAATCGGCCACGCGAACCCGCTTATCGGCTACCACCAAACCAGCGGTTAATTCTTTCCGGTGCGTGGTTACCCCGGTGGGACAGGTATTTTTATTACATTCCAGTGCCTGGATGCAACCCAACGCCATCATCATGGCACGGGCGCTGTAGCACGCATCCGCACCCAGGGCAAGGGCTCTGAAAATATGGAACCCGGAAAGGATTTTGCCGGCCCCAAAAAGCTTGATCTTGTCCCGAAGATTAAAACCGGTAAGGGTATCATGAACAAATACGAGCCCTTCCTTGAAAGGCATTCCTACGGAATTGGTGAATTCAAGCGGCGCAGCGCCGGTGCCCCCTTCCCCCCCATCTACTGAGATAAAATCGGGCATCATACCGGTTTCGGCCATGGCCTTGCAGATGGAAACAAATTCAATCTTATTCCCCACACAAAGTTTGAAACCAACCGGTTTCCCACCAGAAGCTTCACGCATGGACTCTATTAATTCCAATAGCTCTACCGGTGTCTTGAACGCGGTATGAAAGGCGGGGGATAGCACTGTGGTATAAGGTTCTACCCGACGGATAGCCGCGATCTCGGGTGTATTCTTTCCAGCCGGCAGAATGCCCCCATGGCCAGGTTTGGCGCCCTGGGACAGCTTCAGCTCGATCATCTTCACCTGTTCGTGCGCTGCCGATTCGGCAAATATTTCCCTCGAAAAATTCCCTTCTTTATCACGTGCGCCAAAATAGCCGGTGCCTACCTGAAAGATCAGATCTCCGCCCTGCAGATGGTACGGACTGACTCCGCCTTCACCCGTATTATGGGCAAAGTTACCAAGCTTGGCTCCACCGTTCAACGCCATGACCGCGTTGGCGCTAAGTGCTCCGTAGCTCATGGCCGATACATTCAGGATCCTGGCCTGGTATGGTTGCTTGCAGCGTCCTTTTCCAATCGTTACCCGCTGGTCATGATTGATCGTCAGATAATCAATGGCCGAGATCGAATGATTCATCCACTCGTATCCTTCCGCGTACACGTCAAGTTGGGTACCGAATGCGGAAGTATCCAATTCTTTTTTCGCCCGCTGGTAGATAATGGATCGCTCCACACGGTTAAACGGCCGGCCGTTCAGATCCGATTCAACGAAATACTGATAAAACTTCGGACGCATGTCTTCCATCAGGTAACGTCCTCTGCCAAAAACAGGAAAGTTACGCATGATCGCATGCCGTTTCTGGATCATATCATAGCAACCGATCACCACAAACGGAACGATCACTACAAATGCCCAGAAAAACCCTGGCGACACCCAGATACCCAGTACGGCAAAAAGAAGCGTTATAACAATGGAAAAACCAACAAAATCATGACGCATGATACAGCACTACTTTTTTTCTTCCTCTTTTACGATAATGAAAATATCCTCGTTTTCCTTTTTCATCAGGTAGTTCTCCCGCGCAAATTTTTCGAGTTGCTTTTTATTACTCTTCAGCTCATGCAGGTCATTATTGATCTTTTTGATCTCCTCCTGATAATATTCCTTATCCTGGTTAATCCGGTTAAGCCCTACCACATGTTGCACCTGCGTGATGATATCATTGCGGTCGAGGAAAAGCATCCAAATCAAAAAAAGCAGGAAGGTCAGGTAGTATTTGTTTTTCAGAATGTATTTTATTCTTTCCAACATGATTCCGAAGGTATAAAAAAAAAGTGAACTTGCCTAAACCATCATAAGTTTATACAAGTTCACCCCTGTTTTTTGCACAGGTCGTTCAAACGACCGGCTGTTTATTTTACAAACTTAAAAGCCTTCCCGGGGAAATATGCGGTTTCTCCCAGCTCTTCCTCGATGCGAAGTAACTGATTGTATTTAGCGATCCTGTCGGAACGGGATGCCGAACCAGTCTTGATCTGTCCGCAGTTCAGCGCTACCGCCAGGTCTGCAATGGTGGTATCTTCGGTTTCGCCTGAACGATGGCTCATGACCGAGGTGTATCCGGCCCGATGCGCCATATTCACCGCATCAATGGTCTCAGACAGGGAACCAATCTGATTCACCTTTACCAGAATAGAATTAGCGATGCTGTTTTCAATGCCCTGGCTCAAACGCTTCACGTTGGTTACAAACAGATCGTCACCTACCAGCTGCACGCTCTCGCCTACCTGAGCGGTTAATTTCTTCCAGCCATCCCAGTCATCTTCTGCAAGGCCATCCTCGATGGAAATGATCGGATACTTATTGCACCAGTTCACCCAATAGTCCACCAGTTCATCGGAGCTCATGGTTCTGCCATCTGATTTATGGAAGCTATAAACACCATCCTTGTACATTTCGGAGGTAGCAGCGTCCATGGCAATATAAATTTCTTCTCCCGGCTTAAAGCCAGCCGTTTCGATGGCCTGCAGTACCGTTTCAATAGCCTCTTCGTTAGAACCGATGTTCGGTGCAAACCCACCTTCATCACCCACATTGGTAGAATATCCTTTTTTCTTCAGGACCGTTTTAAGGTGATGGAATACTTCCACTCCCATCCGAAGCGCTTCGCGGAAAGTATCAGCGCCTACAGGCATGATCATAAATTCCTGAAAATCGATTTTGTTATCGGCATGCGCGCCACCGTTGAGGATATTCATCAGCGGAACCGGAAGGGTATTGGCATTCACGCCTCCAACATACCGGTAAAGCGGCTGATGAGATTCCTGAGCCGCCGCCTTAGCCACAGCCATGGACACGCCCAAAATAGCATTAGCGCCTATCTTTCCCTTATTCGCAGTCCCGTCCACGTCCAGCATGACCTTGTCAATGAGGTTCTGTTCGAACACATCCATACCCATCAGCGCATCCGCCAGGTCTTCGTTCACATTTTCCACCGCCTGGGTAACACCTTTCCCCAGGTAAACGGATTTGTCACCGTCCCGAAGTTCAACGGCTTCATGAGTACCTGTAGAGGCGCCCGAGGGCACCGCAGCCCGGCCGACAATGCCATTTTCAGTGGTTACATCTACTTCTACGGTAGGGTTTCCCCGGGAATCCAGGATTTGCCTGGCCTTTACGTCAAAAATAATACTCATTTGTTATTCGTTAATGGTTATTTCTTTTTTCATCATCTCTACGAATTCATCAAAAAGATAGCGGGAATCGTGGGGACCGGGGGAGGATTCAGGATGATACTGCACCGAAAAAGCCTTCCCTTCTTTCATACGGATTCCTTCAATGCTCTTATCGTTCAGATTAATATGGCTGATCTCTACCTTGTCTGAATTTCTGACTCCTTCCGCATCAATCCCGAAACCATGGTTCTGGGAGGTCACCTCGCAGTGATTCCGTAAAATATTTTTGACGGGATGATTAATACCCCGGTGGCCATTATGCATTTTATGGGTACTTATACCGTTGGCCAGCGCCAGCAACTGATGGCCGAGACAAATACCAAACAGCGGCTTGTCGGCGGCAATGATCTTCTTCACTGTTTCCACCGCGTAATCCATGGCTGCCGGATCGCCGGGACCATTCGAGATAAAATACCCGTCAGGTTGCCATTCTTCCATTTCTTCGAACGTGGTACGGGCAGGAAAGACCTTCACCAACACACCACGGTCATCGAAATTACGCAGTATATTCTTTTTAATACCCAGATCCAGTGCCGCCACCCGGATGGGGGCATCATCGTTTCCGTATGTATAAGGCTCTGTGGTACTCACTTCTGAGGAGAGCTCCAGTCCTGCCATCGAAGGCACGCCCGCCAGCTTTTCCTTGAGTTCATCCAGATTCGTGGTCTCCGAGGAAATGATTGCGTTCATGGCCCCCTTGTCCCGGATATGCCGGACAAGCGCACGGGTATCCACGTCAGAAATGGCCACGATATTTTCGTTCAGATAATAATCCTGAATTGATTCGGTGGCTTGCTTCCGCGAATAATTGTAGGTGAAATTCTTACAGACCAGCCCAGCGATTTTGATCGATCCGGATTCCACCTCATCGGCCTGAATCCCATAATTGCCGATATGCGCGTTGGTCGTAACCATGATCTGCGCGTAATACGACGGATCGGTAAAAATTTCCTGGTAGCCAGTCATTCCGGTATTGAAGCAGATCTCTCCCGCGGTAGTCCCGATCTTTCCTGCAGCCTTCCCGTAAAACACTGTTCCATCCTCCAGTAACAGAACAGCGGGAATATTTTCTATACTCTTCATCGGGATGCAAAGGTAAGTAATTCAATTTGAAAATTTGAAAAGGAATCTGGACCTTCGCAGGAATAAACAGGCAACCAAAAGTGAATAAGTAAAAAACCAAGATCATGTCGGTAAGTAAGGAATTGAAGAGGGTCACCACGCACAGCCTGCAGGAAATGAAAGCCAGCAGCGAACCAATCGCCATGCTCACCGCATACGATTATTCCACCGCCCTTATCCTGGACCACGCGGGCATTGAGGTACTGCTGGTAGGCGATTCGGCCTCCAATGTGATGGCCGGGCACGAGACCACCCTCCCCATTACGCTTGACCAGATGATCTATCATGCATCCAGTGTGGTGCGGGGAGCTAAACGGGCATTGGTGGTGGTGGACATGCCCTTTGGCTCCTACCAGGGCGATTCCCTTGAAGCCTTGCATACCGCCATCCGCATCATGAAAGAATCCGGCGGCCATGCCGTCAAACTGGAAGGTGGCCTGGAGGTGAAAGAGTCCATTGAGCGTATCATTTCCGCAGGCATTCCGGTCATGGGACACCTGGGACTAACCCCTCAGTCCATTTATAAGTTCGGCACCTACACCGTTCGGGCAAAGGAAGAAGCCGAAGCAGCCAGGTTGCTGGAAGACGCGCGCACGCTGGAAGAGGCCGGCTGCTTTGCGGTCGTCCTTGAAAAAATTCCCGCCAAACTGGCGGCTGAGGTATCGGCCATGCTCAGCATTCCGGTCATCGGGATCGGCGCCGGCCCTCAGGTAGATGGTCAGGTACTGGTGGTCAACGACATGCTGGGGATCACCAATGGATTTAAACCTCGCTTTCTGCGCCAGTACCTGAACCTGTTTGAAACAATCGGCGGAGCAGTGAAGCAATACATACAAGATGTAAAGGCAAAGGACTTCCCTGGTGAAAAAGAACAATATTGAAGACGCGGGGTACCGTATTCCCATCCTATACGAAGACAACCACCTGATTGCGGTCAACAAACCTGCCAGTGTGCTGGTACAGGCCGATAAAACCGGAGACAAACCCCTTATCGACATCATTAAAGACTACATCAAGGTTCGGGACAATAAGCCGGGAGGAGTGTATATGGGATGTATCCACCGCCTTGACCGCCCTGTGAGCGGCGTCATTTTGTTCGCGAAGACCAGCAAGGCCCTGGACCGGATGAATAAGCTGTTCAAGCAGCGAACCATTCAGAAAACCTACTGGGCGGTGGTAAAGAACAGCCCCCCCCATGCCGAAGGGCAGCTGGCTCACTGGCTGGTTAAGAATCCTGAAACCAATATTGTTACCCCCTACGAAAAAGAAGTTCCGGGAAGCCTTTTCTCAGAACTGAGTTACCGGGTCCTGCAAAAAACCGAGCATTGGCTGCTCCTGGAAGTCAATCCTCGAACCGGCCGGCCCCACCAGATCCGCGTGCAACTGGCATCCATGGGCTGTCCCATCCGAGGCGATAAAAAATACGGAGCCCCAAAAGGCAACAGCGACGGCTCCATCAACCTGCACGCCCGCCGGATCGCTTTCATTCATCCGGTAAAACGGGAACAACTGGAAATAGAGGCCCCGCTGCCCGCCTCCTCTTTCTGGCAACAGACCGGCAAAACGTAGAAATTTCCGGCCAACGTTTGCCCATAAATGGATCAGTCATTTTTTGCCTTTTCGGCACGCTCCTCAAGTTTCTTTATCCGGGCATCCAATTCTTCTTCTGACCGAACAGGCTTCATTAACTCATCCACATCTTCAGCCCGAACAGAACTCATTCGGACATGTACATTACTTTTCTTATGCCCATTTTGAAAGGTCGCGTCTTCCACCTGTTGGTGGTTCATGTCATACTGGAGCACGCTGCCATTGAAACCGGGAATGACCGGTTGGTCGTAATTCTCAAGCAGATTTTTGGTATTCTTCTCAACATGATAATCGTTCCCAAGGAATTCCACAATCCGCCCCTGGCTAATGTGTCCATACTCTATCTGAAAAATAAAGAAACGGCTGAATGAGAGTCGCTCGTTCATGCTGGGTTTACTCGGTGCGGGGGCAACCAATACGCGATCGCCATTGGCTGTTCCCAATGTCCAGGCCTTATCCCAGTCTGGAAGTATGGTGTCACGTGCGTTGGCATCGCGATGGCGGGCATGCCACTTCCGCGCTGTTTCAATGAGTTTCGAAGAAGCGTCGCCATCAGGAACACTGGTTTTCAATTCGGGCGAACAAGCAAAAACCAAGATGCCGCTACAGAAAAAGACAAGCGAGAATGAAACTTTCATATCAGTGCCCTTTTTAATCAAACTCTTCCAGCTCCACAACGATCTTATTGTTGGTTTGGAAATCGAAGAGGGTCAGCTGGCGGATGGTGTGATAGGAATCCCAGTAATTGCGCATTGCGCCGATAAATGTTTCAATGGCACGGTCCTTTTCCTGTTGCGCCAGGTTTAGATCAGTGATGCTGATCTTGCCAATCAGATAACGCTGTTTGGTAATTTCATAGCGTTTAACGGCAATATCCCGGGCTTTGGTGGCAGTGGCCAACAGGTCACGCTGCAGATTCCACTGAGCGGTTTGCTGGATGATTTCTTGTTCAAAAGCCAGCTGTTCCCGTTCGATATTTGCCTTTTCCAGTTCCAGATTGGCCTGGGCCATTCGTTTGCGGGATTTGGCGACCCCCCAGTCCATAAGGGGAATAGAAAGGGTCAACTGGATGCGTTGCTGACTGTTGAGGTCGTGATAGACATTGGAGAGATCCGGACCATTCTGTGAAAGACCGAAATTGGCCAGCAGATTTAATGAAACGCTATTCTCACCCCTGGCTCGGGCTACTTCCTCTTCGGCCTGGAGCCGGCGCCTGCGAAATTCGATTACTGCCTGCCGGTTTTCCGCCGCCTGTTCCAGCGCTTCGGCCGTACTGACGGTAAAGAAAACTGTATCGATAGGTAGCTCCAGATCCAACGTCGCGCTTCGGTCCAGATCCAGGTAGCGGATCAGGTTTTGCGTTGTAAGTTGATAATTCAGTTCCGCATTGGAAACCGCATTACGTGCATTCAGCAAACTGAGTTCCATTTGAAGCAATTCGTTCTCCGCAATCCTGCCAAGGGTGTACCGACCCTCAGAAATTCTATAGAGTGTGTCTGTATTGGCCAGATTTTGTTCCGCGGTCCGAAGCCGTATCTGGGCAGCCAGCTGGTTAAAATACTGCCGGGTGGTTTCCAGGGAGATTGACTGCATATCTTCTACGAATTCCCGACGGGATGATTCATATCGAAGCGGTTCTATCTCCCGTTGCCACCGGTAGGGATTATACAGCAGCGAACTC
>DATCYD010000329.1:0-9248 GCA_036570465.1 Anseongella sp. | reverse complement strand
GCAGCTTATCCACTATTTTTTCATAAGCCTGCGGGGAATCGTCAGCCAGGAACTGGTCCATCATTGTCAGGTCGGGAGGCAACCCGGTCAGGTCAACCGATACCCTTCTGAGAAGACGTTCCTTATCGGCGGCATCGTTTGGCTGCAGTCCTACCAGTTCCATCTTCGCCAACACAAAGCGGTCAATATCGTTCTGCGGCCAGTCTTGCTTGTTGACCTCGGGAGCCTCCGGCTTTTCAGGCGGAAGAAAGGCCCAGTGTTCTTCGTATTGAGCGCCCTGCTGGATCCATTTCTCGATCAGGCGGACCTCGTATTCGCTGAGCTGAAGATTTGAAGTGGGCGGAGGCATCATCAGATCAGGATCCTCGCTGGTGATGCGCAGGTACACCATGCTTTCGCCCGGTTTGCCGGGGACGATGGCATGTGCCCCCGGCGTTTCTTTTAAAGCAGCATAGGCAGCCTCTTCCTGGTCCAGCCGCAGATCGGCCTCCCGCGCATTGGCATCCGGCCCGTGACAGGCAAAACAACGATCCGAGAGTACAGGCTTCACATGAAAATTGAAATCAATCTTATCGGGAAGTTTTCCGGAGGTGTTCAACACCTCTTTGTTACTATTGCTGCAGCTGGATAACACCCCTCCATAATAAACCATGGAGATCCATACGATAGACTGAAGCAGCTTGCTGATTTTCATATCCTGGAATTTGTGTGACGTTTCTTTACCATAATTCAGCCCAGGCGCTTGTAAAAGAGGATTGTCCGTATTCCTTCCTCAACGAGGGATCATTCATGACCTGGCTGAGGGTAAAAGATTTCCCCGTTCCAATATCCATCGTTATCACTTCCTGCTTATTCCTGGAACGGTTCGTCAATATAAGCTCATAGACATTCTCCTGTTTTTCAACAAGGAAAGCGTCTGAATTTGTTGACCGGGCATTACCCAGAGGCCTCCGGGAAAAAAAATACAACCGTCCGCTCCTGGCGCCTGCATCCGGATCAAGTACTATCTTTACATGCTTGTCGCTAATCAGCATGCTCTTTACTTCCGTAGCTCCCATAGTAATGTGCAGATTAGAGCCGATCAGAACAGGACCGTTGGAAAGAGGCGTGAGCCGCAATAATTCAGATTCATATGCAGGAATACCTTTTGCCACATAGCTCTTGTCTATAACACCCAAGTATTTTTCATCCCAGAATGACCAGGCATGGAATTTATTTCCGAGATCTCCTGTCGAAACATTGCGAATAGATAGATCAGCATTTTTGTTATGTTCGGGGTTCCATATTATTACATTTACAGCGTCGCCATAGCTTCTGTGCACTTCGTATCCGAACTCCTTCCCATAAATGTCCCATCCGCCCGAAAACGGGTGTCCCTTTTCTTCTCCAATCGGACTCAGTATTTCCATCATCCGGAGATCATCGGCATTATCAAACTTTTCATCATATAAATGATCCGATATCATGGCTGCTCCTCCTAATAAGCCAACAAAACTGTGAAAGGTCTGGAGCTGTGCGGGGGTACATTTCTTCAGGTGTCCGGTATAAGTTACATCAGGGTCTGCGTTGCAAAGCACTCCGTTTTCATAACTTTTGTTCACCATAGAAAGAACAGGATACCAGAATCCATGAATATCTGCCGGCTGACTATCAGTAGCCAGGGCCCTGCCAAAGCCCCAATTGCCCTCCGTATCTGTGCCGATGCGATCGGCATCCACGAACGGAACAAGAGAACGCTGATCACTAATGCCACAAGCCAGCAGGTAACTTTCAGTACCGATAGCGTTGCGAAAAAGCCGGAAGAGTTCTCGTTGTGCCTGGAAGCGGGTCATCTTCGGGTTATAAAATCTTTTGGCATCAAACGCAATGCTAGAGAAATCAAGCTTAAAATACCGGAAGCCCTGGTCATAATAATGCTTCAGCCTGGAATACATGAACTTCCTGGCGTCCGGGTTGGTTGGATCAAGTTGGTATGTACTTCTGTTCCCGATACTGTCTTTGGCGTACCATGACGCAGGAAGAGGACGTACTGTTTTCCCGGTTTCCGATTTGACAAGATCTACCCGAAGCGGGCTTAACCAGATTCCTGCCACCATACCTGCCTCATGAATACTATCGGTCAACGCACGGAATCCATCTTTAAATTTCTCTTCATTCAGTTCCCAGTTGGATTTGCTCAACTGCCAGCCATCATCAATCTGAATGACATTAAACGGTATCTTATTAAAGTGGTCTTTAACATAACGGGTTATATCATATATTTTCTGCTGCGTTATATCTGTTCCGGAGCGGTACCAGCTGCACCAGCCGAATACAGGTTTTTTAGTTACCGCTGCGCCTGACACTTGAGCGATCCATTTATTTTTTAGCTGCTGTGCCGATGACCATGGCTTGCCAATGAAAAGTACTTCATCGCTGCTCCTGACCTCTCCCGGATCTACCCGTACCTCACTCATATTACTGATCACCTCCAGTTTCATCCTGGACTGTTCCACCCTGATATCAAAATAAATATCCGCGACCGTATCTACCGCGGCCATGCTCATCCCGGTTATTCCGGGCTCCCGGTATAATGCCGCATCGCCGAGATAACATCTCCAGGCAGGATCATTCGCTTTAATATCTTCTCCACCCCGGCGCAAAAAGTAGGAGCGGCTGTATGCACCTTTGGATCTTAATGTTTTGCTGGTAGGAATTTTCTTATCCAGGGTTCCCCATCTCCGGGATTCTACGTCTGTAGTAGATAACATCCAGTCCGCCGCATTCCCCTGCACGGAGAAATCACCGCCGGGTGTGGAGAGGAGCATGAATTTCTGCAGCCGGACCGGTTGCAGTGATCCATTGGCGAACTGTACCCGGATCGACATAATATCAGGCCCGATCCTGCCAATCAACCAGGAATACTTGTATCCCCGGTAATCAACCCAGGTATAAGTTGTCAGTATTCCCGAGCCCGCGGGGGTTTGAATCGTTGATTCTTTTACCACCGGATCACCAAATGGCTTCAGCAAAACCGGTTGTCCGTTTAACAGCAGCTGTACAGAAAACTGACCATTCTTTATACTGATCTCGCCAGACGATAACGATAGCTTATTTGATCTGAATTCGGATTTGAGGCCCTGTGCTTTTGCATCAGTTACATTAATTCCAGGCATTCCTGCCATTAAAAATAAAAACAGGGTTAGCAATTGCCGATGAATATCTTTTTGCATGATTTTAATTTACAAATGGTCGTTTTTGTTAGTGATAAAATTGTCCTTGTGCGGTAATATGTTTCAATCGTTCCCACCCATCGTATACTGAATGCCTTCCAGCAATAACCTTAAGAATCCGGGCTCGCTGTAGGACTCGTTCGTATGACCCAACGCTGTATAAAAAGCCCTGCCGCCATCATAGCTGTGGTACCATACCAGGGGATGGTAAGCACCTTTTTTCTTTCCTTTACCGGATGATTCACCCATGGTCACCAGCACATGCACGTTTTGCGGCACTTCCCGGAAGTGGTACCACTCGTCAGTGCGTACCCAACGGCTGGGTAATGCGTATGTGACCGGAAATTTCTTGTCCCTGATCACATGCAGCGTATCCTTACCTCCCGTGTGGTGGTCGAAGTAAGCGCCTACCAGCCTGCCATACCAGGGCCAGGTGTACCCGCCGTCTGCCGCTGCATGCACCCCTACATAACCGCCGCCCGCCCGGATGTACCGTTCAAAATCGGCCTGTTGACCTTTGTCCAGCACCTCATGCGTGGTGCTCATAAAAACTACAGCGGCATAATGTTCCAGGATGTCTTCTGTGAACCAGGAAGCATCCGCGGTCGTATCCACTTCAAACCCGTTGGCTGCTCCCAACTTCTGAATGGCCGCGATACCATAGGAAATAGATGCATGATGATAACCGGCTGTTTTGCTGAATACCAATACACGGGGCTTAGCAGACTTTTTGCCGGCATGTAATACAGCGCACGACACAAGTAATAACGCAGGGCATATCACAAGGAAAAAAAGGCGTATCATTTTCATAATTTTATTTACTTTTCAAGTTCTTTTAATGTCCAGGCAGCGGTTCTTTTTCCGGTTTCTTTCCTTATCTTCTTTACTTCACCGGGTGTTACCACGGAAGCCTTATTTCCCATATCGTTCCGGATGTAACTGATGACCGAAGCAATCCATGCATCGTCGCGGCTTCCATGAGCGGGCATGACATCCGGATAATTTTTACCGTCAATGGGTCCTGAAAGGCCATGCAACAGTATCCTGATCAATACATCCTGGTCTCTGTTTACCCGGAGCTGTCCTGCCAACGGCGGCGCTATCATGCTGCTTCCTCCCATGGCCATGCCTTTTCCATCGGTTCCGTGACAGGTAGCGCAAACCTGTTGGAAAATCAGGGCTCCCCTGCGGACCAGCTTTTTGTCCTGTTCGTTCATGCCGGCTATTTTACTTTCTAAGGACTGTGCCCGCTTATCAGCTTCATATTTTTTCCGGGAGGCTGTCAATACTTCATTGCGGGGATGATCAGCTATCAATTTTTCGATCATCTCCAACGCATGAGGCGACCGGCTGTACCGCAGGGATAAGGATAGCTGAAAACGTACATCCGCACTGGTGTCTTTTATTAAAGGCTCCAGCTTTCCCAATATCCGCGGGTCATCTTGTTTAATATACATTTCACTGATCCAGACCGCCGCCTTCCTGACCTGCTGATCTTCGTCCATAAACGCCTGAAACAGCGTGTTTTCATCAGTGGAAGTCAAGCCATCCAGGGTCCATAAAGCATGTACCCTGGCAACGGCAGATGGTTTCTGCTTCCAGAAAGCTATTCTATCCCAAAAGGATTGCGTTCCCAGCGCCATTTTCTTTAAAGCAGGCACTACCGACTTGTCTCCACGCAATACGAGAAGCTTCTGTGCTTCATCCCGCCACCAGCCATTGGGATGATCCAGGTAAGCCACCAGTTCACTGCCGGAAGCTTGCAGCAGGCGCGGCTGCGGCCCCCGCTTGTAGCCATCATGTACTACACGGTAAATACGGCCTCTCCCGATATTTTTATCCAGTCCCATGCGTAATATCCTCGGGCGGATAAAGGATCCCGGGCCGGTCCATGTACGTTCCTGGATAATACCGTGATACATATCCACAATGTACAGGCAGCCGTCGGGGCCACTGGCCGTATTAACAGGCCGGAAATTCATATCCGTAGAAGCCAGGAATTCAGCATGCTGGTACGCATTCTTAATTACTCTCTTTCCGTCTTCATTGGTTACGGTGGCACGGCGCACCAACCTGCCTACCGGTTCACAGATAAAGAGGTTGCCGTATAAATTGCGCGGCAGCCCGTCTCCTACGAATATGGATTGCCCGCAGCTTGCGGTAAAATGATTGAGTGTGCTGTCGCTGCGTAATCGCATCAGCCCTCCCTGCACATCAGGAGTGCCGGTAACAGGCCACACCACACCAAAACTGTCTGCCAGCTGGCCGTCCAGCTCCAGTTGTCCGTATTTTGGGTTCTGCTGAAAGCTCAGCGCGGGTACTTCACCGCCCGCTATGGAAAAAAACAGGCGCCCATAATCATCCTTAGCAAGCCCCCACTGACCCAGCAGGAATGTCGGCAGGGAATCTTCAACGAGGTTATTGTTTACCCACCGGTAACGGACGCGGTCACGCGTGGTATAAATCCAGTTATCTGTATTCCAGATCAGCCCGCTGGTGCCATGCTCTACCTGCATATTATGAAAGGCTGATGCGTCCGGCTGCTTTACTTTCTCATCAGCTTTACCGTCTCCATCCGTGTCTGTATAATAGTAGAAATCCGTTGAATAGGTTTCGTTCACCAACAACTCACCGTCACCCAAGGGCAATATCATGCGGGGCATCAGGAGGCTGTCTATGAATATCGTGCGTTTATCCATCACGCCGTCGCCGTCCATGTCTTCCAGGCGGACTATTTTGCTTAACGCCACGTTTTGGCCGTTGCCGTCGGCATCCTTCATGTACGTATTCATTTCAGCCACATACATCCTGCCGTTGCCATCCCAGGCAATGGCAACAGGTTCCGAAATCATAGGTTCGCTGGCTACCAGTTCCAGGTGATAGCCTTGGGGCAGATACATGGTTTTCATACTCTCTTCGGGTGTCAAGTAGGTGCCCGAAGGATTTGAATTGATCACAGCAGACCTTCTCGCTGGCGCTTCAGGAATATTTTTTGCCGGATGATTGCACTGCATACAATAAAAGGAGAGCGCTAAAAGACTGAATACCTGAAGTATACGCTTCATAATTAATCTTTAAAAAGTAAACTAATATGGACAGGGATTCAGGGGTGGGGCGATAAATGCATGGCCAGACCTTTTTGCCGGAGAACATCCCATTTTATTACTGAGCTACTGGTAACCATCATTTCTTTGATACCCACTTTCGTTACCGTCGAAATGAAAGGATCGTCATAATAAATAACCGCCTTATATTTAACTCCTGCCTGCAGGAAACTAAGATTGAGATTAAACTCACGGCCCTTCCTTCCGGTGATGCAACCGATAAACCAATCGCTTTTTTTCCTACGGGCCACAGCAATATATTCTCCCGGATAGCCCGCTAATACTTTGGTGTCATCCCATACAGCGGGCAGGTTGTCAAAGAATTGCAGCTCCGGCGTTTCCCTGATAACGGGCTTAACTCCTCCTCCGCCACCTGTATGGAGCGGAGAATCTTCAGGACGGTCATACCAGAAGAGGAATTGAAGCGGGCTGTATATACAGATCGCCTTTGCCAGTTGTGAAGCATGAGATCCCATATTGGCAATACGCGGAGCAAAGTAACAATTTGTCTGATCCGCCGCCCCGGCTATCATCCTGGTAAACAGCGTATTCAACACTATATCATTCGGAGGGCTTTCCTCATCACCCGTTACTCCTTCCTGGGTCAGCAGGTTGGGATAGGTACGGGAGACGCCCGTAGGACGGTATTCATCGTGAATATCCACCAAGAGGTGGTTTTCAGCCGCCTTACGTACGGCTGCCATCAGCCAGGTATTCGCTTGCTGTGTCCCTACGTTTACGAAACCGTATTTTACTCCTTTTATTCCCCATGAGGCATATAATGGCAATAGTGTATCCAACTGTCTTTCGAGGGCCCGGCGATTCACGTACAGTATAACGCCAATTCCCTTACTTTCACCGTAATGAATCACTTTTTGCAAATCGAGCGGACCTTCGGAACGTGCGGGATCAACAGCTACCCTCGTTGCATTGGAAGTATCGCTGTTTTCCGCGCCATACCACCCAGCATCGAACAAAATATACTGCAGTTGATGCCTCGCTGCAAAATCAATGCTGGCAATTGCACCTTGTGTAGTAAGTGTTATTTCGCGGATGACTTTACCGGGTTTTACCCAGGAGGTATTCTCCACCTGGTTAGGTTGGTTCAGATTTAATAACAGGTAATTATGTTCCAGCAATTTCCCCGGCTTCGCCGCTACCATCACATACCGCCAGGGCGTATAAAAAGCGCCGCGCTTTTTGACCTCTCCGTCTAATGACGCGGTAAGGGAATACGTATCCTCCCCGGAGCGAATAAACTTCATCCGGGCAAAATCGACTACGCCAGCTTCACCCAGGGCAACCCAGGTTGCCGTATCCTGTTCAACGAGCAAGGGTCTTTCAAAGGAGCCCCTGATGCTGTCAACCGTTGTTTTATAAATCGTCCCCTGCGCCGAATGGCTGGCCCACACATTTACCGGACCGGTCAATGAGAAACTCGTCAGCTCCTTTGAAATGACGGTTGTTTGCGACGAATCTGTGACCGGAACATGATACCTGAAAGCGACTCCTTCATTATAACAACGAAAGGTAATGGCTAATGACGGAGTCCCTGTTTTACGATCTGTCAGCATGATCACGGCCTGGTTATAATTATCAGGATATTCATCCCGTTCGCCATACACCGGTTTCCAGGTTCCCGTGAAGCTGCTGCGCTTAACTTCGGAGATTGTTACACCTTTTCCCAGCTCGCCGCCTCCTTTGAGAACCAACCCCATCAATGAAGTATCAATGATCTTTCTTTTTTCATAATAGATAGAATACTGAGGCCGGCTATCCCCGGTGGATGTATTAAATACTACCTCCAGCCGTTGATCCGGGCTTACCAAAGTTACTACCCCACTTTTGCTGCAACCGGCAGACAACAGGCTGCCAGCCAGGTAAATAAAAAGAATCCTTGCTTTCATGTTGAAAAATCGATCTGATGCCTGAAATGTCCTTTGATTACAATTCATTTGTTCCATTTCAATACCCGGGATTTTGTTCTAGTTTGCGCCCGGTATTGGCTTCAATTTCTGAATTTGGGATAGGGAATTTGTTTAAATGACTACCTAACGACCAGCCGTTTTGAATAACGACAGGGTTGTACTTCATCAGGTACTCTGAAAGCTTTTCCATCCTCAAAAGCGTGCTGATCCTGAAGTCTTCCATGTGAAGCTCGCGTGCGCGTTCATCCAAAATGAGATCGAGGCCAACATCGCCGGCACTGACCGGTGTGGCATGCGCCCTGTTCCGTAGGGCATTAATGTCGTCTGCAGCCTTCTGAGCCTCCCCCATGCGAAAGTATGCTTCAGCCCTCAGCAGGTAAACGACAGCCAACCGCATGATATACCAGTCTTTGTAAATGTGCCCGTTATCATGTTTCTGCCCGCTTGAAGCGTCTGTAAACAGGCCATGATGAACGGCAGAAACGCCTTTCTTGAAGCTCGGCATTGTTTTTACATAAAAGGAAGACGGATCTCCGATATTATCAATAGTCATTGGCTGTCCGTAAAAGGCACTGGATGGGTTGGTCCAGTAATATGTTCTTTGAATATTATATTTTGAGTTTCTGATATCCCTGTTCCAGTCTCCCTTGTATTCCCAGAGGGTCGTATCACCGTATTTTGTTCCGGTTATCATGTTAGTGGGGCGCCCGCTCAATGTGTCAACCAGCCACTGAGCCACTCCGTTTTTGTCTTTCGTTCCCCACATCTGCCGTCCACCCCAGCATCTTTCCAGGTTAAATTCTCCGCCATTGCTGCTTATATCCAAACCTCCTCCTCCTTTTGCGGAAACATCGAACTGAACATTCCAGATAGTTTCACGGTTACCCGACTTCCGGTTGAAATTCCCCTCTCTGAATAAGTCCCAATACACATCTCCCCAGGGTTCCGCGGCTCCCTGGTAATCATAGCCGCTGAATGTAAAATCCTTATACACGCCAAAGCGC
>DATCYD010000328.1:0-6381 GCA_036570465.1 Anseongella sp. | reverse complement strand
TCGGTGATCGTTTCAAGGGCCTTGCCTGATGTACGCGACGGCTTGAAGCCCGTCCATCGCAGGGTACTTTACGGGATGCTTGATCTGGGATTAACCAGCGGAAAAGCGCATAAGAAATCAGCAAGGATCGTGGGAGAGGTGCTGGGTAAGTATCACCCTCACGGCGACAGCTCGGTATATGACGCCATGGTCCGGATGGCCCAGGGCTGGTCACTCAGATACCCACTGGTGGATGGCCAGGGTAACTTCGGTTCCATGGATGGGGATAACCCCGCGGCAATGCGATACACAGAGGCCCGGCTACGTAAAGCAGCTGAGGACCTGCTGGCTGATATCAATAAAGATACGGTTGATTTTCAACTGAACTTTGACGATTCACTGGAAGAACCCACCGTACTTCCATCCAGAATACCCACCCTGCTTGTGAACGGCGCTTCCGGCATTGCCGTGGGAATGGCTACCAACATGCCTCCGCACAACCTCACCGAAGTGGTAGATGCCACCATTGCCTACATTGATAACCGGGACATTACCATTGACGAGCTCATGCAGTACGTCAAGGCACCTGATTTCCCTACCGGCGGCACCATCTACGGATACGAAGGTGTAAAGAATGCCTTTGAAACCGGTCGTGGCCGGATTGTGATGCGTGGAAAAGCGGAAATTGAACCATATGGCAATGACCGTGAACGAATTATTGTGACCGAAATTCCCTACCAGGTGAATAAGGCCCATATGATCGAACGCACTGCGGAACTGATCAATGACAAAAAACTGGATGGCATCAGCGCCATCAGGGATGAATCGGATCGTAGCGGCATGCGGGTCGTCTATGAGGTTCGCCGTGACGCTAATGCGGGGGTCGTTCTCAACAATTTGTACAAATATACCGCGCTTCAGACTTCATTCAGCGTCAATAATATAGCCCTGGTAAAAGGCCGTCCGATGATGCTGAATCTGAAGGATCTGATCAAGTATTTCGTGGAACACCGCCATGAAGTAGTTGTGCGTCGTACACAATATGAGCTTGCTGAAGCGGAAAAAAGAGCGCATATTCTGGAAGGCTATCTGGTGGCGCTTGACAATCTGGACGAGATCATCCGGTTGATTCGGGAATCAGTCAATCCGGAGGCGGCCCGCGAGGGATTGATTCAGCAATTCGGGCTCAGTGAGATACAGGCCAAGGCGATTCTCGAATTGCGTCTTCAACGGCTTACCGGCATGGAACGCGATAAAATCCGTGAGGAATACGCCCAGCTGCAGGAACAGATCAAATACTTTAACGAAATACTTGCCAGCGAACCGCTGCGAATGAAAATCATTTCAGATGAACTGATTGAAATAAAAGAAAAATACGGCGATGAGCGGCGAACTGATATCGTGCATGCCGCCGGAGAGATCCGGATGGAAGATATCATCGCCGATGAAGACGTAGTCATCACCATTTCACATGCCGGCTACATCAAACGTACCCTTGCCACCGAATACAGGGTACAGGGCAGGGGAGGCCGTGGCTCAAGAGGTGGAACTACCCGCGAAGAAGATTTCATTCAACATATTTTCATAGCCTCTACGCATAACTGGATGCTCTTTTTCACCGAAAAGGGTCGTTGCCACTGGATGAAGGTTTATGAGATTCCGGAGGGCAGCCGGACTTCCAAGGGACGCGCCATTCAGAACCTGATTCAGATCGATAAGGATGACAAGGTAAAAGCGTTCATTAACGTCCTGAATCTGAATGAAGAGGAATACCTGAACAACAATTTCATCATCATGTGTACCCGCAAGGGAACCATTAAGAAAACCTCGCTGGAAGCCTATTCCCGTCCCCGGGTGAACGGAATCAACGCAATATCCATTCACGAAGGAGACCAGTTGCTGGAAGCCAGGCTAACAAACGGCTCTTCCGAGATCATTCTGGCGAACCGTTCCGGCAGGGCTATCCGCTTCAATGAAAGCCATGTACGCCCCATGGGAAGGACCGCTGCGGGTGTTCGTGGCATAACTCTTGCTAAGGAAAATGATGAAGTAATTGGCATGGTGGCCATAAACGACCCGGAGACAACCATTCTGGTGGTATCTGAAAAGGGATATGGAAAACGCACCGGCGTGGACGATTACAGGGTGACCAACCGTGGTGGCAAAGGCGTAAAGACCTTGAACATCACGGATAAAACAGGCCAGCTGATTGCGATCAAAGGTGTTATTGACAAGGACGACCTGATGATCATCAATAAATCGGGCATCATTATCCGAATGGCTGTCAGTGAACTCCGTATCATGGGCAGAGCAACCCAGGGCGTTCGGCTCATCCGCCTGCAGGAAGGAGATGAGATCGCTTCAGTGGCCAGGGTCCGTGAAAACGGAGACGATGAAATAGAGGAAACAGGGGAACAAGGAGAAAACTCCCCGGAGACAAATTGAGCTTTACTAATTATTATAACATGAAGAGAATCCTATTAACCACTCTGTTGGCGGGCACAATTGCCGGTGTTTACGCCCAAAAGGGAAAGCTGAATCAAGCTAAAAGCAGCTATGAGAATTACTATGCCATGTCAAGCCTGCAGCAGACGGAAGAAGCCCAGAAGTCGCTGAAGGAAGCGAAGACCACTATTGAAGAAGTGGTTTTACATGACAAGACCTCTAGTAGTCCTGAAGCTTTTCTATACAAAAGCCTGATCTATTCGGCGCTTGCTAACGATACCACGATGCAGGATGCTGCAACCGATGCGATTCAGATTTCCTTTGACGCACTCAACAAAGCAGAAGAGCTTGACTCGGATAGCGAACTGAAGGCAGAAGACGTTGAAAACGCCAGAAAAAATCTTTACATCGCCAGCTATAACAAAGGGATCAATTCCTATAATAATCAAAGCTTTGATAACGCTTTGAAATATTTCAAGGTGGCTACGGATTTGAATCCGACCGACACCACCCTGTATCTCAACACCGGTGTCACGGCTGAAAAAGTGGGGGATACAGCGCTGGCGATTGCTTCATATGGCAAACTCGTGGAACTGAAGTACAAAGATCCGGCGATCTATGCCGTTCTGGCCAACTTATATTTTAAAAAGGGAGACGATGAAAATGCGCTTGCCGTTTTGCAGAACGGGCTGGAGATCTTTCCCGGAAACAAGGATCTGATGATCACCGAACTGAATTATTATCTGCAACGCGGAGAAGCCGCCAAAGTAATCGATAAGATTGAAGCTTCTGCCAAGGCCGATCCTGGAAACAAGTCATTGTGGTTTGCTCTTGGGGTTGCCTATAATGAGATCGATAGTCTTTCCGCCGCCAAAGCAGCTTACCAGAAAGCCCTGGAAGTGGACCCTGATTATTACGACGCCAATATCAACATGGGTGTGATCGCTATTGACGATGCCAATAAAGTGGTAAAGGAAGCCAACGAAATCCCGCAAAACAAACCCCAGGAATACGAAGCCAAGATCGCCGAGTACAAGGAAGCGCTCAAAGGCGCCCTGGCCTACCTGGAAAAGGCTTACGCCACCGGTCAACGTGACTCGAATTTGCTGACCACCATGCGTGAAATCTATGTGAAGCTGGGCGATACGGCGCGGGCCGAAGAGCTTAGCAATGAATTGAAATCGTTGTAATGAGGTATCTCGTTATTCTGTTATTATTGATCGCAAGCATTGCGGAAGTCCGGGCCCAGCGTTCGGAAGTCCGCAATGCTTATGGTCATCTAAGCACCGGAAAACTCGACGCCGCTAAAAAATCAATTGATAACGCGTCCAAGCGGCCTGAAGTTGCCAACCGTCCGCGAACCCTGCTGTATAAAAGTTTCATATACTCGGGAATTGCACTGGATACGAATCATAAAGGAGCTGTTTTCAAGGAACTCGATGTATCCCTGGATGCGATCCGGAAGATAACAGGCCGAAACAAGGGCAGCTCAATTGGCCAAAATGATATCGATGACGCTTATAACCGGATCTTTACAGCCAGTTATAATCGTGGTATGCGCGCTTATAATGCAAATAACCTGCACGATGCGCTCAGGTATTTTGAATTTGCCAGCCAGCTGAACAAAACAGATACTTCCCTGTATCTCACTCAGGCCGTCATTGCCCAGAAATTATTTGAAAAAGAAAAAGCGATTGCCGCTTACGAGCAATTGCTAAAGATGGATCACAGATCGCCACAGATCTACCGCAATCTGGGTAAGCTTTATGAAGAAACCGATAAAACCGCGGAAGCCTATCGTGTTTTCAGGGAAGGGAAGGCCCAGTATCCTGAAAACGAAGGCCTGGTATTTGACGAGCTGGACTTTTATTTGAAAAATGCGAACCCGGCAGAAGCCCTTGATATGATCGAGGCAGCTTTAAAGTTTGATCCGGACAACCCCACCATCTGGTATTCCCTGGGAGTAGCCCACCTCAAGGCAGGGTCAATTGGACAAGCCGAAAAAGCCTTTGCCAGAGCGGCTGAATTAAAGCCTGATTATTACAAGGCCTATTACAACCTCGGACTCATCTATTATAACAGTGCTTCCAAAATCATCAAAGAAGCCAATGACAAAAGCCGCTTTATCGCACAGGAAGAATACAACGTCTATAAGAATGACTACCTGGCAGAATTAAACGTCGCCCGGGAGTATTTCGAAAAAGCTTACAAACTAAATCCCAAGGATGTAGCCTTGTTGATGCCGTTACGCGAAGTATATGTCCGGACAGGACAGGTTAACCGCGCCGAAAGACTCAGGGCAGAGATCTATCTGCTGGATTAATAACGGCCATCCGCGTCATTAAGCAACCACAAAATCAATCAGTTGGCAACGAGCACACGCTGGAAATGGGTCTCCAGATGACTCCTCATTGCGTTTCTGAATAAATCAGGATTCCCGTGCTTCAGGATTTCCACCAATCCCTTATGAGACACATACCTCTTTACCCGAATAGGTTTTTGCAGGATATCGCTGGAATGCACATAATAGAAAACCGGAAAAAACATCAATTGCAGGCGGGTTAAGGTATTATTGCAGCCAATGGCATACAACCGGCTGTGAAAACGATATTCAAAGTCACGGTCAAAATAATTCTCTTCGGTTACCTGAGGTTCATCCTCCACGATCGCTTCCAGTTCTACAATATCCTTTTCCTTTAATCGTTCAAAGATCAGGTCCGCCGTTCCCATTTCCAGCACCAGCCGGATCTCATAAAGATCTTTCAGTGTATCCCGGCTGAGCAGGGAAGGGTTCATGACTTTTCCCAGCAACGATAAAATATCCGGATTAGTGATCACCGCGCCACGATGCTTTTTGGATTCAATCAATCCGATCATCCGAAGCCGAAGCAAAGCCTCCCGAACGACCGTCCGGCTAACCCCGAGAGTTTGAGCGATGTCAATTTCCTTAGGCAGACTATCGCCAATTTGAAATTTCCGATCAATCAGAAAGTTTACAAGGTTAGATTCAACACGGTCCACCAAACTGGTGTTTTCGATCGGTTTCATTGAATTTTTCAGTTCAACGAGTTTCATACGTATGTCTTTGTCAGGTTGTTAGTACTTTCCCGCACTGATGCGTTAAGTGTGAACCCTCAGCACGGGTTAGGGTTACAGTTACAAAGCATAATGATACATAAAACATTCGAGTTGGCCTAACTTTTATCCTACTTAACATAATATTAATTATGCATACGAAGGACGGCAAAAGTTAAATCAAAAAATATTTGTGTAGTCGAATAGCTACACTTATATTTGTAGCCACTTAGCTACGTTAATGTAATGAATTTAAGACGAGACGTATTTCAGGCCATAGCAGATCCAACACGACGGGCGATTCTGTTGCTGGTGACAACACAATCCATGACTGCGGGCGCTATTGCTTCCAATTTTGAGACGGCACGGCCAACGGTATCAAAACATCTGCAGATCTTAACTGAATGCGAATTGCTTTCGCCGGAGCAAAACGGCCGCCAGGTGTATTACCATCTAAACCCCCAAAAAATGAAGGAAATTGCAGATTTCGTGGAACCATTCCGTAAGATGTGGGATGACCGGTTCAATAAATTGGAGGCGATCATGAAAGAATATCAAACCAAAAAATAATGATATGACACAAAAGACAACGGTCCAGGCCGAAGACGGAAAGCTGGAACTCCTGATTACCAGAGATTTTGATTTACCGGTGGAATTAGCTTTCAAAGCTTATACTGAACCGGAGATCCTTGAACAATGGATGGGCACTAAAGTATTGAAGCTGGAAAACAAGGCCCATGGTAGCTGGCGGTTTGAAACGTCCGATCCGGACGGAAATGTTGTATTCAAGGCTAACGGCGTGATCCATGAAATTGTTCCCAACCAAAAGATCACACGCACTTTTGAAATGGAAAATTCAGGCTTCGCGCCGCAGCTTGAATT
>DATCYD010000327.1:0-15324 GCA_036570465.1 Anseongella sp. | reverse complement strand
TTTGATAACGACTATCCTGGCCTGAAATCCTTAAGCGAGCATGAACTGTTTCTTTGGGCCGGAAAGCTGGTCCTGGGTCTGATTTATCGCGAATTTGAAATGGCGGCTGCCGCCCAGGCACCCGGAACTCCATTGGACGTGGCCCCGTCCCTGCTGGCGAAGCTGGGAAACCTGCAGCTATTGATGCAATCGCTCTTCAGGCCTGTTGAACTGGAGCATTTCACCCCCTGGACTGTCCTGATGGTTGAGATGGAAGATGATGCATCCGGTGAGATCCTTCCGGGAAAGGAAGACTTCCGCTATAATGACGAAGTAAACACGCTCATTTTCTCTATGGAAGCCGCAGGTGCGGGGCTTATTACCTGCCTGCAGGACAATGGCGAGAATAAACGTTACCACCGGCGCCTGTTGCAACAAATTGAAGGAAAGAAACTTCGGCCCATCCAGTTCCGCGAGCTGTGCGCCCGTTTCTATTATTCAGCCTACCTGTTCAGCCGCGTTCCTCAATACCTGATATATCCACCTGGAAACCCTGAAGAAGCGATCTCCATTGAATCAATGCCCCTGCAAAGCGCAGCAGCCTCCCGTAGTCTTTTCGATCCGTGGGACAATAAAGTGTATGCCCAGGTGCTGGAAACCTTCTGGAAACCATGGGAGATCTCCCGGTTTGAAATTCTCAAAGACCCCCAAAAACCATTAAGCCATTTGCTGAACGAAGATGGTTCTTTCATGGCTGGATAATAACAGAGGCTGCGCCCTGCCGGGCGCACCAAAAAAAATGCGTGTCACCGGGCGATGACACGCATAAACTAACCTAAACCTATGAATTATGAGAAAGACTATATAAAACCCTCTCGGGAAATTTTCAAACTTAGTGTGTTTTTTACACTAAGCAAAGGACGGTGTTTTTTTTCAATCCACCAAATATTTTCAAAAATAATTGTGTTATTAATTTGTTAAGTCCGGCAATTCAGGAAAATAGTTGGTCTATAAAGTGAGGGATAACGCCTGGTTTCATCAGGATCGTGAACAGAATCCCTGTCAGCGCACCGTAGAAGTGGGCGTCATGATTCACGCCATCCTGCTGATATCGGGAGGCGTACACGCAATAAATGAGGTATAATGGCCCGAAAATAAAGGCGGGGATGCCAATGGCGAAGAATAGATACAGTTTTGTAGTGGGCATGAACAGGATAAAACTGAACAGCACTGCTGAGATAGCCCCCGAAGCTCCAAGGCTGGCATATCCAGGGTTATTCCGATGCTTCATGATGGTAGGGATGTCACTCAGGATTAACGCGCCTACATAAATTAATGCAAATTGCAGGTGCCCGTTTCCACCTGTCTGATGAAGGATCCGTTCCAGCGGGAAGGCAAAGAAAAAGTAGGTGATCATGTTAAAAAGCAGATGTCCGAAATCTGCGTGAATCATGCCGCTGGTAATGATGGTATAAAGCCGCTTTTTCCGGACAAAGCTGTGCGGATGCAGCATCAGCTGATGGTTCAGGTTCTGATTAACAAACAGTCCGTAAAAACTGGTGATCAGTGTGAATATAAAGATGACGGAGGCAACGGGAGCCGTCCGGAGTATTTCCTGCATGGTTCTCAAATTTCGTTTACCCGGCAAGCCGGATAGCGAAGATGCAATTTTTCATAGAAACACGCCTCAACAAATCGCGTTATTGTTGCAATTCGTCAATCCTTGCGGCCAGCTCCCGGTCTTTGGCTGTCACAACATCTCCCGCATCGTGACTTGAAAGCCAGATATCGACATTTTTGTACACGTTTTTCCATTCAGGGTGATGATTCATCTTTTCGGCCACCAGGGCCACCCGGTTCATAAATCCCCAGGCTTCATTGAAATCCTTGAATTCAAAATGCCTGTAAAGCTTATTCTCTGATTCTTTCCACATAACACCCTGGTTCGTTCAAAAATATTGCCAATCACGGCTGTTTACTACCGGGCCATTCCAAAGAAGTAAGGCCCTTTCGGCCCCAGATTGAGTCGAAGCCCGAGGGATATGGTACTGAAATGATCATTAGCCGTGCTGCCCGGACTTGCCCAGGCATCCAGATCATCTGAAAAGGAAATATTCAGTCGGTAGTTAACAAAGAGGGAAAGTATTTCCGTGTCCAGTTCTTTCATCACAGGAATGTTGATCCCCGCAAAAACCGGAACAATGATATCAGTCCCCTTGTAGTTGAATACCTCGGGATTATCTTCCTCCAGGTCGCCAACCGGCGCTGAAGTCGCATTGCTATTGATCATTCCCAATCCTGCACCCGCGTACAGCCGGCTGAGGGCGCCGGCAAACCCGCTTACATTTTTCCCGGTAAATTGACGTACCTGCAGGCGGGCATCCACCGCGAAGGCGGTAAAATTACTTTCGAACTCTCTGGTGTTGTGATAATTTCCGCTCAGTTTGCCAACTTCCGCATCCAGGCCTATGGCGGCATAGGGCGTAATATTATAATGGAAGGCTCCGTTCACCACAGGCTCAAAAGAAAAATCAGTAACATCGCTATGCGGAATGGTAGCTCCGCCTCCCAATGATATCGTCATTTTTTTGTAATTGAACTGGGGAAACGCAAACAATGGCAGCAATAAAAATATATCAAGTAATGTCTTCATCTACTTTTGGTTTATTAAAGAGAACGTAAAAATTCTGGTTCACGTATGAAACGGCGCCAATTTTAAATGCAATAAATATACAAAACAATATTGTATCTCAAGCGTGTTTCAATCCTCCCAAAAAAACCGATATTTGTAATACACTGGATAAAAGGAGGTAAGGAATACGATTATGGTTTTGCAAATACTATTATTAATCACCTCTGTACTGGTAGCATTGGCAGCCGGTTTATTCTATTCGTATTCCATTTCGGTGATTCCGGGGCTTGGCCGTCTGGCAGACCGGGAATACTTGCATTCGATGCAATCGATCAATCGTGCCATTCTGAATCCTTTATTCTTTGCCAGTTTTCTTGGTTCACTCTTTGCCCTTCCGGCAAGTGCCTGGCTATGGTACCATACCCGCGGTGCCGACAATGGGTTTTACCTCCTTCTGGGAGCAACGCTCCTTTATTGCATTGGTGTTTTCATGGTCACCGTGGTCGCAAACGTCCCTTTGAACAACACGCTTGACAAGTTGGATATAAACGCTGTTCAGAATGACCGGTTACGGGAACACAGAACGGCTTTTGAGACCCCCTGGAATCGTTACCACACGATCCGTACCGTGTCAAATGCCGCTGCGCTGGTTTGTTTGCTATGGGCTGTTATCCCGCTAATTACCTGACTTCTATACGGAGCTCTTCCTGCATATGATGCATTTCTTCATCGTCACCAATGGAGTATTTGTAAGATAGCAGAAATACGTTGTAGGTCCGGCCAAAGGACTCTTCGATCGTAAAGGTATTCGGATAATCCGGATCATTATCTACTTGGGTCACCTGAATATCCTTATATGGTGAAATCAGCACTTGATTGTCACTGGTAACCTCCAGCACGATGGCTGTTTCATTGATCTTTTCTACATCAGGTTCGTACGATTCGTTACCGGCAATGACCCGAACTTTGTTGTGGCTCAAAGGAAACATTCTTTTATTACCTGCAGTAACCGCGCTATCGAGTAATCCGCGCATGGAATACAGGTCGTCTTCTGCTTGCGAGGCGTAATCATTTTTGAGGAGTACCTGATAAAGAATGGTGTTTTTATCGGGATTGATCTCATAGTCCGGGTTGCTTTTCATCTTTAATGCGATGAAGTAAGTGGAGTCAGGGGACAATCCTTCCGGGTTGATCCTGACCATTGTTTTTCCCGTACGTTCCCCTGCGGGAATGGTGACTGTATAGTCGGGTATCTCATAGTGCTCCCCGGGCAACAGCTGTGCATACAGGCTGGAATCCGCATCAAACAGAGACCAGTTATATAGGTCGAATTGTTTGCGATCTTCCATTAATTCAATGATAATATCCTGGTCTGTCGCATGAGTTCCCCCTGCGGAAACAGCGATATAACCGGTAAATTCCTCTCCGGTAAGCGGAACCTCCTCTTCGAAGGAGTTGTAGTATTCACTGCTGATGAGGGCAACCACATTTTTGTACATTTCCTTTTCGAACAACTTTTGATCTTCACACGAGATGAATATCGTAGTAAGGAAAAGGATGGCAACTGGGATATAAATGTGTTTCATTTGTTATTGTTTATCGGTTAGCCTAATAGCCTGGATTCTGGTCAAGTGAAGGTAATCTTCTCATTTCGGCGCGCGGAATAGGCACCCATACCAGCTTTTTGTTTACTTCCCGTGTGAGGAAAGATGAAGTACCAGGAATGACCCGTTGATAATAGGTTTCCCTGGTGGCTCCATCCGGGTTCATACCACGTATAGGCTCCCGCTCAGTTTCTTCATAGATGCCCCAACGACGCACATCGTAAAAGCGTCTGTTTTCCCACAAAAACTCGACCATGCGTTCGCGCTCAATCTGTTTTTGGACTTCATCCACACTGCCAACCTGGCCATTAGTCAACCCCGGCAGCCCGGCCCGGTAACGGACCATGTTGAAGGCCCTTTTAATTTCCTCCGCGTCGCGGGACACTGCATATTGTTCTCCGTCTAATTCTACCGTATGGCTACTTTCCAGGTTATTAAGAGCCTCTGCATAAGACAGCAGAATTTCCGCATACCGGATAATGGGATACGATTTGCGGATATGTCGCGCACCCGTACCCAGCCAGGCATCCATGGGATGATTGAATTTTTTTATAACATACCCGGTAATCGGATAATTGGGAGAGGAGGCGCTTACCCCACCACGCCCATCGGCGTCCTGGTAATAGTATTTAGCGGTGTAGTTGTTCGTCTCTGTGCTGGACAAAGCCTGCCAAACTGCCTCATTGAACCCAACGGATGCATAAAATCTCATTTCCCGGTTAGCATACATGTTATATACCCCTGAATTAAGCGGATATCCGGAGAAGAAACGCGGTTCCGTAGTAAAGCCGGTTTCCGAATAATATCCGTCAGCTCTAGCCTCCTCGATGGTACGGCCATCGTCCATCAGGTATGCATCTACCACTTTCTGGGTCACACAAAAGCGTCCCCAGCCACCAAGGGAAGGCGGGAATGAACCTTTGCTGATGTATTCATTGATATAATCCGTGTTTCTGCCCCAGATAAGCTCGGGGTTAATCGCAGCCACCGCTTCACCAGTAAAGATATCCGAGTATGATTTAAACGGGTCAATCCCCGCAGCACCATTCGGAAAGGTATTGTAAAAATCAGGGTCCGACGTGACCCCTTCCGGTAAAGCAGGCGTCTTCTCGTCGGCGGGTACGGTATAAAGCCGGTATATTCCGAGGTCCATTACACGTTTGGCTGCAGCAGCGGCCACCGCCCAGCGACGTTCGTCGTATTGCTGAGACACATAGTGTACACCATCGGTTGAGCGTGTCCAGTTGCCAAAGTAAGAACTGGCTATAGGTCCGCCATTAAAGAGCGGGCTGGCATGGATCAAACGCAGCCGGGCCACCAGCGCAAGTGCTGCCCCCCGTGTCGGGCGTCCAAAGTCCAGGATGGATACTTCATTTGGAAGTAACCGGGCAGCTTTCTCCAACTCCCCGCAGGTGTATTCCATGGCTTCGTCATAAGTAGATCTGGGCCGGTCATAGTACTCGATGGGTTCGTTGGTATTGATAACCTCATCGCCCAGCAGGATCGGCGGACCGAAATCCATGAGAATATTATAGTACGCATAGGCGCGGAGGAAACGGGTATAACCTTCGATCCGCAGGCGGTCATTATTCGTCAGGTCGTCGGGACGATCAAGGTTTTGCAAGATGGAATTGCATTTCCGGATGATCTTGTAATACCTGCCCCATTGGTTGAGATTATATTGGGAGGAGGACCCGCCACCGAAAAAATCCGGGCTGATATTCCCGGTAGCGAAATCCATTCCGTAGTAAACGTTGGCCGATCCGCCTCCGGTAAGCCCGTTAAAGCCCTCATCGGTAGCCATAGGTCCCGGGGTATAGCCATAACGAATGGTATTTGATTCGTCGGGAAACATGGCGGCTGCACCCCACATATAGGCCTCCATGTAGCGGGCGTTGGTAAACACCGAATCGATGTTAAATTCATCGTCAAAGTAATCATCGATATTCAGGTAATCCTTGCAGGAAGTCGCTACGACTATTATTTGAACGACAAGGACTATTTTTAGTATGCGTTTTATAATTGACCGTTTCATGTCTTTGGTAATTGCTTAAAGGTTGAGATATACTTGTACCGAATACGTTGTCGGTATCGGATACTTACGCCCGTTCCAGCGCGCTTGTTCCGGGTCAAAGATTTTCACCTTATCCCAAACGTAGAGGTTATTGCCTATCAGCTGAAGGTCCATGGAGGCAATGCCAATCCGCTGCAATAAGCCCGGATTAACCCGGTAACTCAATGTAACTTCCTGTAAACGCAGGTAGCGAGAATCTCCCTGCCAGAATGTTGACAGCTGGCTGTTATTAGAGTTGTTACCGTATTGCAGACGTGGGAAACGCGCATTGGGATTTTCCGCCAGTTCAGGGTCAATACCGTGTTCAAGGGCATAATCCATCGGGATCCACCGGTTGGCCGGGTCAGCAGCCAGGGTAAGCACGTTGCCCGAGGTGCCCTCGTAGAATGGCATATAGCCCATGCCGTTACCCCCTTGTCCCACATAGAAAAAGGACGTTCTTCCGGTCCCCTTGAACAATATGCCCAGGGTCAGGTTTTTGTAGCTGACTTCCGCACCCAGGCCGTACATCAACAGGGGATAGGTGCTGTGCGTCAGCGGTACTTTATCCAACGCATCGATCAAACCGTCCCCATTGACATCCTTGTACTTGATGTCGCCCGGCATCACCTCTCCAAAGGTTTGCTGAGGGCTGTACTGGATGTCTTCCTCATCTTTAAACAAGCCGATGGCCTGGTAACCCCGGATAGACCCGTAAGGAAACCCATTGTATTCCAGGTAAGGGTATTCCAGGTAAGCCTGTTCCCAGTTCTGCACCTTATTCCTGGAATAGGTAAAATTACCCCGTACCGTGATGCCGAGGTCAGGAGTCAATTCGGTGGTATAGCTGATATTACCATCGGCCCCGGTACTTTTCATCCGGCCCACATTGGCAAATGGATTGGAGACGACACCTACGTATTCCGGCACCTGTACCCGTTGCTGGAAAATGCCGTTACGCTGATCCTGAAAAAAGTCGATGACAAAATCCAGCTTATAGTCAAATAATTTCCCTTCAATTCCGAGGTTGGACTTGATAGCCCGTTCCCAGGCAAGGTTATCCGCCCCGATCCGGGTTTCGCCAATGGTCTCGATCCCATTCACACCCCATACATCTCCTGAGCCCATATTGACCTTAGTAAGGTAAGGAAAGCGGATGCTGGTGATACGGTCATTCCCAACCGTACCGTATGAAGCCCGGATCTTAAAGTAATTGAGCCAGGGTACCGCCTCTTTCATAAAGTCGTAACTGGTAGGCACCCAGCCCACAGCAATCGATGGGAAAAAACCATATTGCCTGCCCGGCTGAAAGTTTTCAGATCCGGTATAGCCGAAATTGACATCCAGCAGGTAGGTATCCCTGAAACCATAGGTCAGCCGGCTGGACACCCCCTGGTAACGCAGCGGAATAGCCTCTAAGTTACTGGTGGCGTCTTCGGTGTCCTTAGCGTCACTAAGATAGTAGTAGATCAGTCCGGATACACGGTGATCTTCACCGAATTGCTGATCGTAGTTGAGAACCGACTCCAGGTGATATTTACGGTATTGCCGGGTGGATCTGCTGTAAGAGGCCGATTGTTCCTGTACCGTTTCCTGCATGATGAGTGATCCGTTGTAATCCCTGCCCAGGGCGGTATAAAGAGCGGGCTGTATGCGTCTTCGTTCCCAAAAATAGCTATGAATGTCATAAGCACCCTGCACACGGATCTTGAGTCCGTCCAGCAAGCCGGAAAGATCCTGGTTAAGGGCCAGCGTTGATTTGCCCTTGAACACCTGGTCAGATGCCTGGCCCGTGCGGTTGATCATGACGTAAGGAGACGATTGTTCTCCGGCTCCGCGGCCCGGTAGCAGGCCATTGGAATATTGAGTCGGGATCGCAAGCGGGGTGAGCCGTGACTGGGCCCCCCAAATGTAGTCGGTATTGGCCAGGCCGGGCTGATCCAGTTTGGATAAATAACCGTCCGATCCCAGATAAACGGTTGTGGTAGGAGTCAGGTTAATATCCAGGTTGATCCGATAATTATACGTGTTGAAGCCCACATTCGAACTGTAAACGCTGTTTTTATCTACTTTATAGGCCGCAGTTTCGCTTTTACCGCCCAAACTCAGGAAATAGCGGGCTACTTCACTTCCGCCTCGGCCACTGACATAGTAACTTTGACGCCAGAAGCTTTTGTTCAGGATCTCGTCCTGCCAGCTTACATCCGGGTACATGTCCGGATCCAGCCCATCCCGGATAATCCCCATTTCGGTTTCGTCGTATAACGGTGTTTCACCCCGGATGATACTGGCTTCATTGGCCAGTGTTGCATAATCGTAGGCGCGCAGATACTGAGGCAAACGATTGAGGCGGGATAAAGTCGTGTTGGCGCGGGCGGTGATTTGGATTTTGTCCACAAGCCCTTTTTTTGTAGTCACCAATACGACGCCATTAGCGCCCCGAACCCCATAAACAGCGGTAGCTGATGCATCTTTCAGAATAGAGAAACTTTCGATATCTGCGGGATCAATCGTATTCAGATCGCCTTCAAGGCCATCGATCAGTACCAGAGCGCTGCTGTTGGCGCCAAATGTGCCAATACCACGCACCCAGAAGTCGGCAATGTTCTGTCCCGGTTCACCGCTTCCTTGCATGGAAATAATACCTGCCGCACGTCCGCCCAGAAGATTGGATATGGATGGCGCAGGAGACTGTAAATCTTTGGGGTCAATACTGGTAACGGCGCCAACAGAGCTGATTTTCCGCTGTTTCCCCAAACCCACGACAATGACCTCATCGAGTTCCTGGCTAGCAAGGGTAATGATAAGGCCGGCCTTATCTTCAATTGCCACGTATTCCGCATTGTCAAAGCCGACGAAGCTGAAAATGAGCTTATCGCCATAAACGACCTGGATGCTGAATTTTCCTTCCACGTCGGAAGAAGTACCTGCACCGACTTTGCCTTGAACATAAATGCTCGCACCGGGTATCGGTTCATTACTGCCATCTACAACCGTACCGGAAATCGTTACCTCCGTTGCTTGTTGTTGGGCAAATGAAGAGAGACATAGTAACAGGAAAAAAGTTAAGATATGTATAGTCTTGTTCATCATTATGCAGCGTTTTATTCGATAACTAATTTACGGATGCGGGCATTACCCCTGTCAGCGATGTAAACGTCCCCTTGTTCGTTCACGGCCAGGCCCCAGGGGGCGTTAAACAGGGACTCTATCGGTCCGCCATCCTGATAACCCGAAACTCCGGGTTGTCCGGCTATTGTAGTGACAATATTGTCTGCGGATACCATGCGGATGCAATGGTTTCCATAATCGGCTACAAACATGTTCCCGTCATTGTCAAACTTAATCCCCTTCGGATAATTGAAAACAGCTTCTTCAAGCGGGCCGTCACGAAAGCCACTGCCCCCGGGCGCATTCAGTCTTTGTACTCCCTGTTCCGGATGCCGGAGATCTAAAACCAGGATCCCCTGCTTAAACGTAGCAGGACGAGCGTTGGAATGGAGGGTGAAATACAGGAGCCAGGGCTTTTTCGGATTAATCGCCTGTCCGTATTGCGAACCGTAAGGCCCGGCACCGTCACCATCCGGAGGGCCAATGTGTACAATCTCTCCTTCCATGGTTTCGGGATCTACTTTGGCTACCCGTCCATCCCGGAATCGGGTATAAAGATGCCCGTCCCATGGACTAAAACTCACAAAGTTGTTGTAGCGGTCACCCGTCACGATGGAGTTCAGGTCTTCGTCCGAGAATTTGATATTTTTTTGCCGGGGGTACCAGGCCTCACGGGGATCGAAGGTAAACAGCACTTCTTTAACCGATTCATGGGCAGCGGTTACCATGCCGGTGGCACGGTCAACGCTCAGGCCGTTGGCATATAAGATGCGCTCACTTGCAGACTCTGCCACGATTAGCTTTGTAACAATGTTTTGCTCCTCGTTGAGCCGCCCTACTCCAAAGGAGCCGCCGTCCCGCCACGAGAAGAACACATTGCCTTCGGCATCGAGCTCGAGATACCGGCAATACACCTGGGCCTCGGAAAGCGTTCCCGGCTTAAAAGCTGTTTCCCCGTTTCCCGTTACGGTGGTCACCTGTGCCTGGGTATGATAGATAAACGGCTCATCAGATACCACCGAATCTTCTCCGATGACCACTGAAATACGGGGGTCCTTTCCAGGAAGCCGGGGTACAATGGCGTAGATACGATCTCCATTTGAAGAAATAACCGATGCTTCGGCCTTGTTGAAATATACCTTGATCTTTGATATATCGCTCCCGAAATTACTGCCATCCAACAAGATCTTATCACGTGCTCCACCCTCGCCGGGAGCGAAAGACGTTAACTGAATGGGTTGAGTTGGATCATGTACCTTTTTCGCTGTTTGTGTTTCTTTTTTACATGCCGAAAGGCAAAGAGAACAACAAAGTACACCTACCCAATATAAAAGATAACGAGTCTCTTTATTGAACAAGCCGGTTATTTTTTCCATCTATAAATAAATTTGTTTTGAATTTAAGTTCCCCTGAAATCAGCCGCAAAAAAAGCATTGCCAGTTCACCCCATCATTATCGGGGAGTTAACAAACTAATAACTCTTGAGCTCTGTGGCGGAAACGGTTCAGGCTGTCAAAAGCTACAATAATCAAGTCGAAGATACACCTTCATATTAAAAAATCAAAACAAAAGAAAACAAATCAAAACAAAAAACAAAGCCTTCAGACCATTTATAAGGATTCTTCGAAACATTATGCAATAGTATGCAATGTTTTAAATAAGTATCCGAAGTGTAAGATGTGTGATTAAACCGTCTTTATGGCTGTTTTGGCACCTTCCCAGCCGATGATAGCCGCCTTTCGGGTGCTTCCCCACATATAGCCGCCAATAGCCCCGGTGGATTGGATAACCCGGTGGCAGGGGATCAGGAATGCGATGGGATTGCTTCCGATAGCCGTACCCACTGCCCTGGAAGCACGGGGATTCCCCAGTTTGTTGGCTATATCTCCATAGGTGATGAGTTTGCCCATTGGGATCTTCAGCAGAGTTTCCCAAACTTTCAATTGAAAGGGAGTCCCCTTTAAATGAAGTTTTATCTCCGGAAGGTGGTTCCAGTCATCCTGAAAAATGAACATGGCATTCTGCTGGGCCACATCCGTCTGGTGACGAAAACAGGCGTTGGGAAACATAGCAGTCAGACTCTCCAGCGTTTGTTGACGGCTTTCTCCGAATGCCATATAACACACCCCCTTTTCGGTAGATGCAACGATAAGGAGGCCGAACGGACTTTCCGCCCAGCTGTAGTTGATGGAAAGCTGCTTCCCGCCATTCTTGTATTCTCCCGGGGTCATCCCTTCGATGTTCACAAATAAATCATGCAAACGACTGGTGCCGGAAAGTCCGGTTTCCAGAGCGGCGTCGAACAACGTGGCCATCTTGTTTCCTTTCAGGACACGCTTGGCATGTGCCACGCTGATGTACTGAAGGAATTTCTTGGGACTGGTGCCGGCCCATTCGGTAAACAAACGCTGAAAATGAAATGGACTAAGGTTCACTTTTTCTGCAATGGTTTCCAGGCTGGGCTGTTCCCTGAAATGCTGACGGATGTAGGAGATAGCTGCTTTCACCCGGTTATAATTGATAATCTCCTGTTCTTTCATTCTTGTTCCTTTATTGCGCTTGCCAGCACAAATGTCGGAAGGTTTCCTGGAGAATAAAACCCGGAACTTGCTGATCATGGCATTGTTTCTATATATTGTGACACCGTTTTATGATCACAAGCATGCAGTATCCATTCGTTAAGAAGCTTTTTGTCCTTACCCTGGCGGTAGTTTTCTCGTTTAACGCAAGAAGTCAGGAAACAACCTTTGCAGACAGCAGCGCAATAAAGATTATCTATATGGGATCCTCAGTTCCTGCCGGAGAAGGGGCGACGAACAATAAGGGGTACACGAGCTTGTTTTCGGATATACTGAAAAGCCGGACTTCTGAAAGGGGCCACAAGTGGGAAACGGCGAATATCAGCATTGGCGGAGACAATACTATAAGGGTGTTGAAGCGGTATGATTCAGATCTTCTGCCTCAGCAAGGGAAATACGTCGTTTTCGCGTTGTCTCTGGGCAATGAAGGTATCCACGAACACGGTAAGCCCATGTTTGATCAGTTTGAACGAAATATGCAGACGTTGATCCGGAAGGCCCGTTCAGATGGATATACCCCAGTTGTTACCAACTGCTATGCACGGAACGACTTCACGCCGGAGGATTATCAGTTTATCAAGGAAATGAATCTGAAAATCCACCAATGGAATGTTCCCAGCATCAACCTGCTGGGAGCGATCGATGACCTTTCAGGGCATTGGATGGACGGATTCTGGGCGGACGGGTTCCATCCGAACGACGCAGGTCATGCGGAAATGGCCTATACCATCGTCCCTTCCTTATTTGACGCGCTCGAAAGTGGTAAACCGTCGCCGGTAAAGGTCGAAGGGTCTGGCATCAAGCTCTCCAAAAGAAAATTCCGGGACCGGCCAATCGGATTCGTTCCCGAAAATATTGTGCATTCTTTTACCACGGTAGTGGAGGTGAAAGTAAAAGGCCCGGGCGTGTTATTACGCATGACCCGGGCGACCGCCGGCACAACAGAGGTAGCAGACGCATGGGACATAGCAACCATCTCGGTCAACGGTCAGGGACAACTCCTTTACTCTTCGCCCGGATCGGACACCATCACCGGAACCTCCACGATCAACGACGGCCGCTGGCACAAGGTCATTGTCACCCATTATTACGCCAAAGGCGTGACCAGGCTCTACGCTGACAGTACGCTGCAGGGAACACTGAACGAGCAACTGAATACCATAGATCTGAAAATCGGAGGAACCGGTATGCCCCGGAAAGCAACATATCGAAACTGGCTGTTCTACCGCTCTGGGATGAACCCCGACGAGATTCGCTACCTGGCAAAAGGTTCGCTGTTGAAATCGAGCCTGGAATTATACGCCCCGCTGGATGGGGAAAAGCCTGGCGCACATGGCTTTCTGAGGAACCTTGCGCGAAGTATGAACGAATTGCGTTTCCGGTAGGCAATCCCTCTCAATTCTCCTGGTCGCCATCGGTGAATTGCAAGCAAAACCGAAAGCCCGCAAACGTCTAATTTGCAGGCTTTTAGTTAGTTTACTAAATTTTTAGCAGCGGCAAGGGGAAATTTATCGAACACTTTACCGACCTGCTTGAGCTTATCGAACGTCTGGAAAACAGTTGTGGGGAGCAAAATCAAGGGTTGACGAATCGTAGAAAAGGCAGAACGCTATAAAATGTTTAAGAGCCTATGATCCCCTTTGCTTTTAACAATGAGCCTTTAAAATAAATGGTTAACTTAGCAGCGCATACACCTTGAAACCACATCTTATTTTTGAAATGAAACTGGATTTTGACAATCATTATCAGGAGCTGCTTTCTGAAATAAAACAAGAATTTGAAGAAGGCAGAATACAAGTCGCGCATGTCCTCAATGCGGAGCTAATCAATCGCTATTTTGCAGTAGGCGAAAAAATTGTTCAAAGACAGAAAAAGTATGGGTGGGGCAAATCTGTTGTTGAACAACTATCCAAAGACCTTCAGGCAGAGTTCCCGCGGAGAAGCGGTTTTTCTGCCAGGAACCTTTGGGACATGCGCCGGTTTTACAGCCGGTATGCCCCTCACAAAAAACTGCGACAAGTTGTCGCAGAAATCCCTTGGGGCCATCATCTGCTTATATTGAATAAAACAACGGATATTGAGGAGGCCGCCTTCTACATCCGGGAATCGGCACGCAATGGATGGAGCAGGAATGTGCTTATGAACTTCATTAAAGCAGACAGTTATAGCGCGGCCTTAAAAGAAGGCAAACAGCATAATTTTTCCACAACATTGCCTGTCCGACTGGTTGAGCAGGCAGAAGAAACCCTTAAAAGCGAGTACAGCCTTGAGTTTTTGGGCCTGGCGGAACCCGTGCGGGAACGTGAACTGGAAAATAAAATGATTGAACATATCCGTGATGTATTATTGGCGTTGGGTTATGGGTTTGCTTATATGGGCAACCAGTATAAAATTAAACTGGGAAAGAACGAATATTACATAGATCTGCTTTTTTATCACCGGTATCTTCAATGTATGATAGCAGTGGAATTGAAGGCTGGGAAATTTGAACCGGCTCATGCTGCGCAGTTGAACTATTATCTTGAAGTTCTCGATGACACGGTAAAACAGCCTCATGAAAACCCCTCCATTGGCATCCTCCTTTGTGCCGAGAAAGACCACCTTGAAGTGGAATATGCCTTGCGTGTTTCAAACAAACCAATTGGGGTTGCCGAATACAGTCTGACCCGTAAGCTGCCTAAAACGCTGAAAAAGGTATTGCCAGAAGCAGATGAGCTTAAAGCACTATTACGATAGCCCGTTAAGGGCCCGAATCTGAATTAAGTTGAGGTGGACCATAAATTCTCCAAAAAAAACCCGCTTCACTCAGTGCAAAACGGGTCAGTAGCCCCGACGGGAATCGAACCCATATCTAAAGTTTAGGAAACTTCTATTCTATCCGTTGAACTACAGGGCCATTCGGGGGATGTCCAGGACTGCCTGAGGCAGGAGCGGGAATCCTCCGGAGTGCAAAAATACGAGTTTTTTTGTTTTCAGCCTCATGAAACGATGCTTCCGTTGGCGGCTGCTTCGTGGGGGGTCATGAACCGAAGGCTGCCGTCTTTATCTTCGGCCATCAGGATCATGCCTTGCGATTGGATGCCACGGATTTCGCGGGGAGCCAGGTTTACCAGGACGCTTACCTGTTTGCCGATAATCTCTTCAGGAGTGAAAAATTCAGCGATCCCTGACACGACTGTCCGGCGGTCGATGCCGGTATCTATTTTCAGCTTCATCAGCTTTTTGGTCTTGGCTACTTTTTCGGCCTCCAGAATGGTACCGAGGCGGATGTCCATCTTCATAAAATCCTCGTACCCGATGGCTACCTTTGGCGGAGTGGTTTCCTGCCGGGCCTCTTCGTTCCGGCGGCGGGCCTGCTGAAGTTTA
>DATCYD010000326.1:0-6187 GCA_036570465.1 Anseongella sp. | reverse complement strand
AGCAACGGTAACTGTGACTCATCAACCCGCAAAACCAACAATTGAATTGACAGAATAACAAAGAATAAAGAACAAAACAACAAATAACAATGAACGGAAAATTTACTTTTCTGAAAATGAGCCTGGTGGGTTTGTTTTTAATCACAGCAATGGGAGTTTCTGCCCAGGTTACTCCGGCAACGCCCCCGTCCGCATTCGTTTGTAACGGGCAATCAGTTCAATTAACAGGTCCCGACGGCTATACCAATTATCAATGGTATTTTGATGCCAATGGCAGTGCAACTCCTGCCGTAGCAATAGGTGATTCCGGGCAACAAGTTTACACGGCTACTGAAACAGGTTTTTATTACGTTGAAGTATGGAACAGTGGCGATGGCTGTAAATCTCCTATCAGTGAGCCTTACACGATTTACATTCTACCACCACTTTCAGTTAGCATTGCAGCAAACGATGGTGACAACGCTTATTGTACCGATGAATCTTCTACTGGAATCACTTTGACGGCAACCATTACTACTCCTGATTTAGTGGCTACAGGTTTAGGCGTGAATTATCAATGGTTTATCTCTGACGATGCCACTGGAACTGACCGCCAACCAGTTTCTGGTGCTACTTCTGCTACTTACAATGTTATTCAAACAGCTGCTGACAGTTATTTTTATGATGTAGTTGCAACGTACAATGTAACCGTAGCCGGGGGAGCCGAAGCTTGTGAAGCAAGGTCTAACGTACAGGAGGTAATCGTTAGCCCACTGCCCCCACAACCGACAATTACCATCGTATCAACCCCGTAATCAAATCATTACAAATCCTTCATGCGCCACCCCACCCGCTATATCCGCATACTTTTACTAAAGAGTGTTTTGCTCTTTGGGCGGGTGGGGTATGCGCAGGAGGTTCCCGATATGGGGCCGGCGTCACCACCCGGGGCGCTGGCACAGGCGAGGTCAACGTTGCAACAACAACACCAACCGGCTGCTAAAGCAGTGAGGACGGCGGCGCCTGGGGCTACCATCCCTGAAGTCACGATTCCCAAAGGTTCATCGGTAACGTTAAAGGCAGCCTCGACCGGGGCGGTGAGTTATCAGTGGTTTCGGGATGGGGAGGTTATTGACGGGGCGTTGGAGGCTGAATATTCAGCTGGCGAGGCAGGGGTTTATACGGTGTTGGCGCTGAACGTGGGTGGTTGCACTTCGGATATGTCGGAGGGAGTGCAGGTGATTGTGGATGAGCGGCAACTTTTGGCGGATCTGGAGGTGCTTAAATCTTCGGAAAGTCGAAATGTGGTGGTAAGTGAAACTTTTGATTATTTGCTGGTGGTCAGCAATAGCGGGCAGGATGAGGCTACTTCGGTTTTTGTGACGGATATTCTTCCGGTGGAATTAGGCTTTGAAAAGCTTGACGGGCCGCAACTGGGATCGGCGAATTATGAGACCGAGACCCGGACGGTGATCTGGAAGATTGATAAGTTGGAAGTAGGGGCTTCAGCTTCGCTAAAGATTAAAGTAAAGGCATTGACTGACGGCTGGGTGGAAAATACGGCGATGGTGAACGGGATGGAAACGGATCCGGAACTGTCGAATAATATTTCCACGGACAGGAAAAACATTGCGGGAGTTTGGGTGCCGAATGTGATCACTCCCAATGGAGATGGAAAGAATGACCGGCTGGTGATTCCGGGGCTGGATAGCTTTGTGGAGAACGAGTTGGTGATCCTGAATCGCTGGGGGAATCATGTATTCGAAAAGAAAGGCTATGAGCATGACTGGACCGGAGAAGGGCTTACCGAAGGCACGTATTATTATTTGCTTCGGGTAAAAACGGCGACCGGTGACTGGCAGGCGTTCAAGGGATATATTACGCTGCTAAGGGGGCAGATCAATCAGGAGTAAGTGTTGATGGAGAAGAGGGACATGAATACGAAAAAGTTCTTGCGGGGAGCGGGCCTGGCACTGGTACTGCTTCTGGCTTTTGGTGTGAAGAACGCTGCCTGGGGACAACAGGATGCGCAGTTCAGCCAGTATATTTTTAATCAAATTTACATCAACCCGGCCTATGCGGGCTATCGGGAAGAAACCAATGTCCACGCCTTTTTCCGATCGCAATGGACCGGGGTTCCCGGCGCTCCGCAGACAGTATCGCTGGCCTTCGATGGTGCGTTGACGCACAAACCGGTAGGGCTGGCTTTGCAAGTGTCTGAAGATAAGCTGGGTGCGCAGAACCGTCGTTCGGCTTATGGAAATTATTCTTACACCATCAAAACTGGATATACTTCCAAACTCGCCTTTGGACTTGGGGTTGGGTTCGTTCAATTGGCTTTAGATGGAGACAAGCTGGAACCTTACGACCAGGGAGACCAATACATTCCGCCAGGTATGCAGAGCACCATCGTTTTCGATTCACGCGCAGGGTTGTTTTTCTCCGATGAGTATTTTTACGCCGGATTTTCCGTGGACAACTTGCTTGCCACCCATATGGACGGCCATAAGGATAAAACACTCATCACTCCCACTCCACGGCCACACTACTACCTCACTGCAGGAGCCCTGTTTCCCGTTTCAAACAGCCTGGCATTCCGGCCATCATTTTTGCTTAAAGATGACCGGGGAGGCCCTACCAGCCTGGATATGAACGTATTCGCGCTGCTGAATGACCGGTTTTGGGTTGGCGCTTCATTTCGTACGGCGGTGGTACTCTACAATAAAGATTACCTGGAATACGACCCACGTAAAACAAGCGCCGTTATAGGAATGGCAGAGCTATTCATCACCGATCAGATTCGAATCGGGTATGCATACGACTATTCACTCAACGCGCTAAGAAACTACAACTACGGTACGCACGAAGTTTCCGTCAATTATTACATTGACAAAAAACGCTCAGCCACTGAACGTTGCAGCAAGTTCTGATCGCTAACTTTTGATCCATTTCCGGAAAACCGAGACTTTTTTCTGGCTGACGGTTGAACGAAGCTGCCCGGGAAGCTTTGGGATCAATATCATCTTCAGTCTTCCGCCTTGCCACCTGACAAATTTCTTAATAGTCTTTCGGTGGATGATTAACTGCCTGTGCAACCGAAAGAAATCAACCTCGCGGATATCCTTCTCTATCGCTCGCAACGAAAGATCAACCAGCCAGCTTTCCCCGTCAAATGTGTGCAGATAAGAGGCTTTATTCTCAAGGAAGAAATAACAAATCTTCTCGATGGGAAAGAAGCAGCTATCCATCCCCTTATGCCCCATAAATCCATGATTCAATTTTTCCGCAACCGGTTCATCCGGTTCAGATTTCATTTCCACATAAGGGATATTCTCCTCATTTACCATATTGGTCATAGGATAGTCATATAGAATCACCGGCGCTACAGGCGCATCGGGGGAATCGGAAGCACCAGGCGATTCCGGGATGCCGGAGACATCTGCCACCACGGACGTTTTAGAGTTCCCCGGGCCTACCTTTGCTAAATAATAAGCCAGGTAATAAACATTGAATATCGTGAGCAAGGAAGCGATATAAGGCATTGAATACATCATGTAACTGGTATCTAAGATATTGGCGCCAAATATCCAGAAGTAAAAAGAAGCCAGTAAGAAATCCACTAATACCGGTAAAGCAATGCAGAGGATCACCTGGAAAATAACGCGCATCACAGTTTGATCCCGCCATCCATAACGCAGGTCCAGCGCGCGCGTCAACCAGGCAATCAACTCCACCAACACCAGCGCAATAAACAGACTGCTGCCGAATTCGATATAAAATTCATGGGTTAACAAGCGGGAAAATGTAAAATACCCCTTCTCGTTTCCGAATTCAGTGATAAGATAGGCCCCTGTAAACGCCATCAGCCACCTGAAAACCCGGTCATTGTATTTTACCGGAATCGACTTCACCTCTTCATAAATCTACTTCGCACCCCGATTCGTGTGCTTCGCACAGAAAAATTAGCGCTTCGTGCACTTTCTCCTCTCTAAAATTTCCACTTCCGCACTAAAGTTTCGTCCTTAGATTCTCCAAACAATTAAAGAGCACAGGAAGTATCCATAGGGCACTATTCTTAAATATAGTAATTTTTATAAATCAATACCAAACCAAATGTCACAAGTACCTTTCACCCCCGAAGGAGTTCAACAAAAACTGGGAGAACTCTACAATTTATCCGATGCGCAACTGCTGGCCCAGGCACAACAATTAAACATGAACCTCCGGCCCTGGGTCGAAGAAAATTTCGAGCTGAACGCGGCCCAGAAAAAATACCTCAGCAAGGTTCCGGAAGAAATCCTTTTCACCTGGGGCGCTCAATTCGCGGCAGCCATTGCAAACCGGGGAACCATTACCATGGAACCCTTGCCGGATTACAGCAGTCACCAGGCAGAACGTTCCAATGGGAACGGGGCCAACGCAGCCGGCGATGGCAGGACGAAGGAGATCAAAGTCAAAGACGAAGGAGAAACCGATTACAAACCTGACGATGCAACATCAAATGCCGGGCTATCAGCAAACTCGATGCAGGCGACCAGCCACAAGGTAAGTATCGAATGGAAGCTGCTCTAAGAAGACAGCCCCAACCAAACGAGCCCAAAACGACACGGCCATTCCCAGGGAACAGCCGCGTCAGGTGTCGCTGCCTACCGAAGTGGCAGCCCATAGTCAATTTTCAAAACTAAAGTTTTTGTGGTTTTTTGAGTTACAAAAGCCTCACATTATCATGCAAAAATCTAAATTCCTTGGATTAGCCGCCCTGATACTTGGTATCGGGGCCGCCCTGGCGTTTACACAGCCAAAATCTTCTGAACAAAGCGGCAATCTGGACCCGGAACCGTTTGAGTACACCGGACCTCGGCCCGCCACTTTTACTGAGGCAACAAAGCCAGAAAATTACCAGCCCCTGGCAGATTCTTGTCAGGGTACTGGTAGACTTTGTGCAATCATGGCAGAGCCATCGGCAAATCCCGACGAACCGATCATCAGCGGCAACGTTCAATTGCAAACCGCGATATCAGACTATCTAAGTACGGGTTCTGTTGATCCGCTTTATATTCAGGAGAGAAATTAACCTGAAAAATGGGGTGGTCCCTTCCGCCCCATTGTTACTCTTATTGCTCAGATAGAACCAGAAATGTCATTTTCTGCTGACTCCTTCGGATATCATAACCATTTTCGTTTAATATCTGTTTATATTCACCCTTAGATAGTCCACGATCACCAAATTTAAACCTAAGCGAATCCGGGCTGTAAATAAAATTAGCGCCATCGATCTTCTTATCAAAAATGGTCAACTGGGATGGATTCCTTTGATTCATGAATCGCACGAAATTCTTGAGATCGAATGCGAAGTAGGCCTCGTTGTTGGCAAGATCTCTTTTAATCTTTGAAACGTTTTCCTTGCCGAGCCTCGTAATATACATGCAATTGGTATCTATCTGTCGCATTTCGCTATGAATTCCAAAAAATTTATCCAGATCGCTTCTCATGCCGGAATAAAACTCCTTTTTCGAAGTCGTTCTTGGCAATACCGCTTCATAACAATACTGATTGAACTGATTCCATTCCGTGGCCGGTAATTGTTTATCTAAATGGAAATATCTTGAGGAATCCCGGATATCTTCTAAAAAGATTCTATTGGACAAACGAAACAAGGGGGTATTAATAAGAGTGATGCCGTATAAGCCGAGGATGGATTCATTCGAGTAGAAATACCTGAACCCATGGCTCAATGTATCTCTAACGCCCGCATACCTTCCCACTCCATGAAGATACGAGGTAATCGTTGAATAGAATACCCTGGAAGGCAAGCCCGCCCCGTTGTCGCTGGGCTGAAGGAACAAGCTATCATAAGAATACTTCCTTTTTAAAGGTTGAAGGGGCAACCAATCCGGATCCTCACCATCCAGTATCTGGTTCAACGCACCTTCGGTAAGATAAGATCCATCAGTAATCTCCCTTACCTTGCGTTGGGGATCAATCCATACCAAATAAGGTACAAAGGAGTTCGGGAAATACCTACGCATAATAGAATCATCGGTCATGGTGCCTGGCAAAGGAATATTTTTGACCTTGATGCCAGGGCTGTTTGCCCAAAGATTCGAAATTTCGGCTTCACTATTATGTGTGATCGTAAAAATTGCTGCCTCTTTTGAATATTTCTTTTGGAGGCGGTCGATGGAAGGCATCTTTAATATACAAGAAC
>DATCYD010000325.1:0-5351 GCA_036570465.1 Anseongella sp. | reverse complement strand
ATTCAGGATCACCCATGGGCCTTACCTGCAGGCACTTGACGAGTCAGGCGTTACCATTGTCTGGACTACCAACCGGAAAGGTATTGGATACGATGGTTATCGGACCTGAATAGGCTATTCCTTCGAATTCACTACGATGACATCGGCCCAGACGTCTTTGTTGCGTTCAATAAAGCGCTGGTGGGCAGGATGGTGGAAATAGCTTTCCAGGTCTTCTTCTGAATTGAAACCGGCGACATGCATACAGTCGTAGTCGGCGGTTTTCTCATAACTTACTTCGAAAGTATAGGCGCCGGAATAGCTCTTTACTTCAGGAATCGAATCCTTGAGCGCGGCGAAATCGGCCATGTGCCGGGCTTTTTGTTCTTCTGTTGTACCTTCCTTGAATTTAAAGCATACGGTGTGGAGGACTTTTGGTGCGGGAGCTGCGGCGTTATCCGAAACGACTTCCGAAACGGAAGCGTTTTCGGCAGAACCGGCTGTATCCGGCGACGGGCTCATCTGGCAACCTGTCATACCGAAACCAAAGAGAAGAATGAACATACTTGTTTTCATCATATTTTAATTAGCCCCTCCGGCTGCATGCCGGGGATACCACGGCTAAATTATTCAAAAAAACCGGTTCTTCTACCAGTATATGCAAATGCTTTTACATGGCGCGGCACGTAAAAATTCCGTGATACAAGTCATATTAACATTTAATAAAAAATTTAGGAACACGATTGAAATGAGTTGCAATGGGGGTTTTGCCTATGGTCGCCAGATTATTTTACCTCATTGTAAACGGCTGTCCCCACATAATCCATAAATTAGTGTGATATTCTTGTTACAATAGAGTGTTTGAGAGCTTTAACCTAACAAAAAAGCGAATTGATGAAAACACAACCCCATTCTCCATGCCCTTCAAGCGGGCAACGGAAACTATTTCTAATCTTGCAATCGATTGTCTTCTGCATGATAGGCTGTTTTCCGGCCTTTGCCCAGGAGCCGATCAACGTCAGCGGGAAAGTCTCCTTTCAGAATGCTGGCCTGCCTGGTGTGAGCATTCTTGTAAAGGGCACAACGCTCGGTACCAGCACTGACCCTGAAGGGAATTTCACGATCGAAGGCATCGATCCCAATGCCACGCTGATTTTTTCCCTGCTCGGTTTTGGTCAGCAGGAGATTCCTGTAGATGGGAAGTCCACCATTAACGTGGTGATGAAGGAAGATGTCGCTGCGCTTGACCAGGTGGTGGTAATTGGATATGGTACCGCGAGAAAGACAGACCTTACCGGTGCGGTTTCACAGGTAAATGCCGAAAGACTCGAGAACGAAAACCCCAATGCGGTGGCCGATATTCTTCGCGGTAATATTGCCGGACTAAACGTTGGCTTCAGCACATCGGCTAAAGGAGGTGCCAGCTTGCAAATCAGAGGCCGGGGAACGCTGAATGCGGGGAGTGATCCGCTCATCGTCCTTGATGGGGTCATTTATCCCGGGCAACTGGCGGATATCAACCCGAACGATATCGAAAACATCCATGTGCTGAAGGATGCCAGTTCGGCTGCAGTTTTTGGTGCAAAGGCAGCCAGCGGTGTCATCCTGGTCACTACCAAAAAGGGAAAGGAGGGAAAAACAGTTGTTAATTTCAACAGCAATTTTGGGATAGCGACCATGTCCGTAAACGAGCCTGTACTAGGTCCGCATGAGTTTATTACATGGCGGGAAGATGTGATGAAGAATATCAACGCGGGCGGATATGAACCGTATGAGTTTTCGGATCCCCGTAACCTTCCTTCGGATATTTCACTGGAACAATGGATGGCCTACGATGGCTCCAGTGGCGATCCGGTTACTGTCTGGTTGCAGCGGTTGAACATGCAACCACCTGAAATAGAGAACTACAAGGCTGGAAAAAGTGTGAATTGGTATGACATGATGTTCCAAAACGCCTTCCGCCAGGATCATACGGTAAGTCTTTCGGGCCGAAAGGAAGGAGTCCAGTACTATATGTCCATTGGTTACCTCGATAACGAGGGCATCGTAGTGGGGGATGACTTTCAAACGATCAGGAGCCGCATTAACATTGAAGGAGAGGTCAATGATTACCTTACCGTGGGGATGCATACTCAATTTGCAGACCGCGATGAAAGTCAGGTTCCGGTGGATTGGGGACTGGCGCGGGTGCTTTCCCCCTGGGGATCGGAGTTCGACGAAGATGGTTTCTATGAATTTCAGCCCAATGACGAACGAAGCGGTGGGAACCATCCGTATTACGGACCTACCCTGACCGACAGACGACAAAAGGAAACCACACTCAACACCACACTCTTTGCGAAAGTATCGCTGCCTTTTGGCATCAAATACACCTTGAACTTTACGCCGCGGTTTGAATGGTATGAACGCTATAATCATCAATCTTCCCGGCATGAAGACTGGGGCCAGAACGGAGGGTTGGCATCCCGCCAGCAGCGGAAAGAGTATTACTGGCAGGTGGATAATATTTTGAATTGGGAGAAGACCGTTGCGGGAATTCACAACTTCAATATATCGCTGCTGGCCAATGCCGAAAAATTTCAGAGCTGGGATAACAGCATGGATAACCAGGGGTTCATCCCTCATGACGGACTGGGTTATCACGAAATAGAAGCCGGTACAGCGCCTGTGATCTCGAGTAATGATGAAACCACTACCGGCGATGCTTTAATGGCCCGGCTTATTTACTCGCTGAAGGACCGCTATCTGCTCACCGCTTCGGTAAGAAGGGACGGATATTCGGCCTTTGGAAACCAGAACCCACGGGCTACTTTCGCATCGGTAGCCGGTGGCTGGGTATTCAGTGAGGAACCTTTTTTCAATAGCAGCTGGTTGAATTACGGAAAAATAAGGATGTCATGGGGCAGTAACGGAAATCGTGATCTGAACGATAACTACGCCTCCCTTTCCAACCTGACCACCGGACCATACCTGCATGTCACCCCCGATGGTACCGTTTACCAGGTGAACCAGCTTTATGTAGATAAAATGCCCAATTCCAGCTTGCAGTGGGAGCGAAAGACATCCTACAACATTGGGCTTGACTTTGCCATGTTTGATATCATAGACGGAACACTGGAACTCTATGACATGTCCACCACCAATCTGTTGGTGCAGCGATCGCTTCCGGATATCCTCGGGTTCAATTACGTTTGGGATAACCTGGGAGAGGTGAATAACAAGGGCATTGAGCTGAGTGTAAACAGTCTTAACATGAGCAAGGAAAAGTTCTCCTGGCGAACGACCTTCAATTTTCAGCTGAACAGGAACAAGATCAAGCATCTCTATGGAGACATGGACGAGAATGGAAATGAGCTGGATGACTATGAAAACCAATGGTTCATTGGCCGCGCCATCGATGAAATCTGGAATTATGAAGTGGATGGGGTGTATCAGGCGGATGAAGAGGAAGAAGCAGACAAATACGGGGTTTTCCCGGGCGATTTCAAAATAGTGGACCAAAACGGGGACGGAAAATTTACCCGGGATGACAAGGTTTTTCAGGGATTCACCGAACCGAGATTTAAATGGACCCTGCGAAATGAGTTCCGCCTGTTCAATAATCTGGATGTGTCATTTATGATTTATTCCTATTGGGGACATAAGACGACCTTCAACCAGGCGAAGAACAGGGATGGCTTCCTGGATCGCACCAGTTCTTACGTGTTTCCTTACTGGACACCTGAAAACCCGACGAATGAATGGGCCCGGCTGTATTCGAGCGAGGGGTCAGCCAGTGGATACAGCATTTACCGCAAGCGTTCTTTTATCCGGTTTGACAACATAGCGCTTGGTTATAACGTTCCGCAGCAATTTCTGGAAAGGTATCAGGTTCAGCAATTGAAGTTCTTCTTTAACATACGGAATGTGGGCATCTGGTCTCCTCACTGGGACTACTGGGATCCGGAATGGGATCCTGACATTGGCCCGGGCCCGACCCCGCGGACATTCACGCTGGGAATTGATCTAACGTTATAATGGTTGCACTATATTCTGAATATCATGAAAATATCCTATAAAAATAGCCTTAGAGCAATCATTATGGCGATTGCTTTGGCGGCAACAAGCACAGGATGCAGTGAAGATTGGCTAAAGTCTGACGAGTTATCCTTTTTCATTCCCGAAAACACGTTCAATACACCCGAAGGGTTGATGGCCACGCTGGTTGCCTGCGAACGGAACATGCGATATGAATGGTACGGCGATGGAAGCCCTATTATTACTGAAAACATCTTTTCGGAGATAGCGATTGAAGGGACTACCGATAAATCGGGGCCGGCGCAGGATATGAACCTGCAGATTACACCTGATGCGAATCTCAACAGTGTGGACCACAACCGGATTGGCTGGTACTGGTACGAAGGATTCAAGGGCATTAAGTATTCCAACACCACCATCACGAACATTGACCTGCCGGAATGGGAGTCTGAAGAACAGAGGAATGCCGTTTTGGGTGCGGCGTATTTCCACCGTGCTTACCGTTATTACCGGCTCACGCAGCAGTTTGGGGATGTGCCGTTGATCCTGGAAGAAGTACGAAAACCCAAACTTGATTTTTATTCCACCAAACGGGAAGTGATTCTTCAGAAAATGAAGGAAGACCTGGAATTCGCTGAGCAGTGGGTGCCTGATATAGTGGACAAGGGGGCGGTGTCAAAAGGGGCGGTGAGTCACCTGTTGACCAAGGTGAATCTGGCGCTGGGTTTGTTTGACGATGCCATTGAATCAGCCAGTCATGTCATTGACGGCGGCACGCATTCGCTGATGACCAGCCGGTTTGGCGTGGATGCAGGCGATCCGGCCAAAAACGTGATATGGGACCTTCACCGTCCTGAGAATAAATCGCTTGCGATCAATAAGGAAGCCTTAATGCTGGTCATTGATCGCCTGGATCTGGAAGGCCAGATGGACGGGGGCATTCAGATCATGCGGCAGGCGGTGCCATTCTGGGGTTCCAACATCAACACACCCACCGGTAATAAAGGGACAAGCGATAAGGCAGGGATTGAAATTTCGCAGGTGGAAACCTACGGTCGCGGAATTGGTCGTTCCCGGGGTACATGGTACGCCACGCACATGATCTGGGATGATCCCAATGATCTGCGGCATGCACCAGGAAACTGGATGGACATGGAAGATCTGGTTTACAATAATCCCGATATCAAGGGAAAGGACCCTGATTACGGAAAACATTTGCAATTCCGTAATAGCCAGGGTGCGGTGCTCACCATCGATTCAATCCGCTGCTGGTATTCATGGCCCCACTATAAAGTGTGGATTCCCGACCCGGAACGTGCCCAGCCGGCTGGCGGACACACTGACTGGTACGTGTT
>DATCYD010000324.1:0-9995 GCA_036570465.1 Anseongella sp. | reverse complement strand
GGGAGACCGTAATTTCCAGCAGCCATGAAAGCGGCATTTTCGGAGTAAAGCCGTCCATGCCCGTGGCAGAGGCTCGTAAGCTGGCCCCGCACGCGATCCTGATTCCCGGAGACCGGGAGCGGTACCGCAAATTATCGGAGGACTTTACCCGTCTGCTGGCAGACCAGGTGCCTGTGCTTGAAAAGGCGGCCCCGGATTCCTATTACGCGGACCTGTCCGGCGTGGGTGACTGGGCTGCCTGCTGGAAATGGACCAGGGATCTGAGGCAGCGAATGATGCGGGAAACGGGAATTTCGCTAACAATGGGGCTTGCGAGTAATAAGTTTGTGGCCTCCAGGGCGGTGGCGCATGCAGGAAATGAAGGCCACAGGCATATATTACCAGGTACTGAAAAGAACTTTTTGTCCCCCCTTTCGCTGGATGAGTTAACTTTTCCGGAAGAAGGGATGCGTCACCTGTTGACGCGCCGGAATATCCGGACCATGGGAGAGCTTGCCCGGATGGCCCCCGGAATGGTACAACGGCTGTTGGGAAAACAAGGAATAATGCCCTGGCAGCTGGCGAACGGAATTTGTCATTTATCCGTACAACCTTATCAGGACCCTGAAGCTTTTTCCTGCGAGGTCACTTTTTCGCGTGACTGCCACAGCATTCCCCGTTTGCTTTCCCTGCTGAATACCATGAATGATAAATTATGCCATTCTCTTCGGAAGAAAGGAATGACAGCGGCTTCGTTGACCGTAAAACTTGGGTATCCTGATTTTACAACGACCGTCCGAAAGATACCGGTACCTCCGGTGGTAGTGGGGAAGAACATGGCAGCCAGGGCTCATGATCTGTTCCATGGCCTTTACGACAAATCCAGAAAGGTTCGTATGATTGGATTGCGTTTTGAAGAACTGCAACAGCGGGCCCGGCAAATGCAGTTATTTGCCGAACCTGCTGGATTTTCCACGGAACCCACTTCCCTGACCATGGGGGGAGCCGGACAGTCAATCACCTCCGGTTACTTCCTGGATCGGATAGCCAATTGATCCATTAGGCTCCAGAATATGAAGCAATTGCGCAACCGTAGGAGCGATATCGGTAATATGGGTTTCACGACTCGTTTCTCCGGCGGGAATATTAAATCCGTACCAAAGCAATGGGATATGGGTATCGTAGTTATACATGGATCCGTGTGTGGTGCCTTTGCGACTTCCCTGGAACCAGGCGGGCTCCAATAAAACTACCATGTCACCGGATCGTTTGGGATTATAACCATTTCGGATCAACTCCAGGTACCTGTCAGGTACACTGGCATCCGATAGGTTATGCAGGTTAACAACATTATAGACACCTTCTTTTTCCAACAGAAACTCGCGGGTTAAATCAAACACCTGATCGATGGAAATATTCTTTTCAGCCAATAGTACCCGGTTGAGGTAAATCTGATAATTAGCGATACGCAGGATCCAGTCTTCATCGCCCAGTTTTTCTTTCAGATACGGTTCCAGGGCATCAAATACTTCCTTGCTGTCAAGTACGCCGGCAGGCAGGCCTTCTTCTATGGAAAAGGCCGGGGCATCGGCGGCTCCGTGATCAGCGGTCAGGAAAATCAGTACATTTTCCTTGCCGATGTTCTTTTCAAGATAATTGAGTAAGTCGGCGATGTCACGGTCGAAACGGAGGTACGTGTCTTCGGCCTCGATGGAATAGGGGCCAAATCCGTGTCCTACATAGTCTGTGGAAGAGAAGCTGACGGCCAGGAAATCGGTGATGTCATCTTCGCCCATATTTTCTCCTTCGATGGCGGCAATGGCAAAATCCTTGGTGAGGGTATTGCCGGCCGGAACCGTTCGGATCATCCCGTAACTGGTTTCACTATACTTTAACTTATGGGGGAATACGGGTTTTTCTTCGCCTGAAAGTGTATTTTCATAGTCTTTGTCATCCGCTGTACTCTCGGTGTATTCTTCGATGGGCAGTAACAGTTCCCAGTCCTGAGAGAGATACTTCTTTGGCAATTTGCGGGCATTGAATTTTTTGACCCACTGAGGAAGTTCGTTCAGGTAATAGGTACTGGTGATAAAGGAGCCGTTGGAAGAATCAAACCAGTAGGCTGCTGTTGGCATGTGTCCGGCCGGAAGAATGCTTCCCCGGTCTTTTAGTGCCACACCGACAACTTTTGACTGCTTCCGTGACGCTAAGCGAAGCTGGTCTGTGATGGTGGATGAAAGTAAATTGCGCGGCGACATTTTACCTGCATTGGAATTGCTGCCAACTGATGTTACTGTGGGGTCTTCCGCACAGTAAATCATTTCATCTTGGTACCGGTTATACCAGTCATTGCCGGCGATGCCATTAATGGCTGGGCTGGTACCTGTATAAATGGCGGTGTGCCCGGGTCCGGTGTAGGTAGGGATATAGTTATAATGATTATTCCTGCAGTTGAATCCTTCGGTCATTAATTTCTTGAGGCCGTCGTCGGTATATTTATCATAATAACGGTACAGATAGTCGTATCGCATCTGATCTACGACGATGCCCACAACTAATTTTGGTTGCTTTTGTGCTATGACGGGGGTGCATGCCAACAGGAAAAGGAAGCAAAGTAAGCGTTGCTGAATTTTCATTTTCTGGATTAATTTGATTCGAGGGGGCTAATGTACCAAAAGTTTTAAAATGTCCGTACTCGCGCAGAGAGATCTCCGGGTTCCGAAACGCTTTCGCGTTTCCCCTGGAGATCAGACAGCGCTCATCCGGACATTTTAAAACTTTTACGGTTTGTGGCTGGGTCCGTACTCGCGCAGAGAGATCTCTGGGTTCCGAAACGCTTTCGCGTTTCCCCTGGAGATCAGACAGCGCTCATCCGGACATTTTAAAACTTTTACGGTTTGTGGCTGGGTCCGTACTCGCGCAGAGAGATCTCCGGGTTCCGAAACGCTTTCGCGTTTCCCCTGGAGATCAGACAGCGCTCATCCGGACATTTTAAAACTTTTACAGTTTATGGTTGGGTCCGTACTGGCATTTTTTGTTCATTCTTAACACAGCACTAAAACCCTCCGCCGGAAATATAGAGGCCGAAGGTGGGTTGGGGGGCGTAGTGCTGGAAGGGGTAGGCCAGGTAGGGTTCGATGATGGCGAACCCGAACAAATTAACACGCAGCGATACGCCGGCGCTGGTGACGACAGGATTGTCGTCGAAACCAAAGAAACCACCGCCGGGTTGGGGAGTGGGGTCGTAGGGGTTGCTAAAGGAATAGTTCCAGGCTTTGCCGGCGTCAAAGAAGACGACCAGGTCCGAGAAGAGGAACCCGGATTTGATCTGGGCTAGTTTCTCGGGGCCGGTCAGGGGCAGGCGGAATTCGACATTGGCTACGGCCAGCTCGTTGCCCAGCAGGTTATCTACCGTGATATTATCATTATTGATCTGTTGATTATTGATCGTGCGGGTCATGCTGTTGTAGTTATAGCCGCGGATGAAATATTCGTTCCCCAGGAAGATGGGATACATCAGGTCGTTGTTCTGATCTTTTCCGACGCGTCCGAAATACATGCCTCTGAAGGCGACTGTGAACGGTTTTCGGTAGAAATATTTCCGGTAATCGGCGGTTAGGCTGTACATATCCAGTTCACCGAGCATTTTTTCGGCGGAAAAGCGGAAGCGCCGGCCCCGGACGGGCGAGGTGATCCCGAATTGGGCATTGTCGCCCACGAAGCCCAGCATGGCGCTATACAGGTTAAAGCCGGGGCGGGAGGGGAGTTTTTCTTTTTCCTGATAAATGGGATAGCCAATGTAGCCTCCGCCCAGATCTTCGTAATGGGTACGTATGCGGTCAATCCGGAATGAGTAATGTGAAAAGGAGACGGATGCTTCCCAACGTAAGGTTTGGGAGAGGGGGAAGGAGCTGAAAAAGGTACCTTGATCCACAAAGGTTCGATAATTATAGATGTCGTAGGTAATGGTTGGAATATATCCGTCCTGATAGGCAAGGCTGTCCTGGCTTAACCCCAGGAACGATGACATGTAGGGAATATGTCCGATGCCGAACCCGTAATTGACTCTGCCGGCCCGGTTCTGGTACATGGCCTGACCGCCAATGTCGTAGATCTCTCCGTTTACCGAGAGTACGGTGTAGATCTGGTTTCGGTTCAGAATGTCGCCGAATAAGGCGGCAACGCCCCCGGCAAGACCGGTGTACGTGCCGCCACCTCCGTAGGAGCCTACGCCCACGCCAATGCCTGACTGCTGAATGGTGGTCAGGCTGAATTTCGGACGGTAAGGTTTGTTGCGGAAGTCACTGATATTTACTACAGGTGGGATCGTGGCGTCTTCCAGATTCTCGGCGATCATGCTGTTTGGAATACCTTCTACAGGCGGAAGGGACGATGCGGAGAAATCGACCTCGTCGGGGTTTACAGGAAACCGTTCAAAATCACTCAGCAGGGCCTTGTAAATATAATAATTGCCTCCCTTGAACAGGACATAGCTGATATCTTCTGTGGTTCGGGAGACGCTCATGGCGGGTGCATTTTCTGTGATCCCGCTGATTCCGGTAAAATACTTGGTCAGTTTTGCTACAGTTCCGTCTTCGAATCGGTATTGAAACAGGTTGCGCATGCCGTCGGCATTGGAGAGAAAATACAGGGATTGGCCGTCGGAAGAGAATTGCGGGTTCAGGTTATTGGCTCCGGGGAAAAATTCCAGCACCTCGATGTTGCGGGAGGCCACTTCCATCACCGCCAGTTTGTAACTGCCGAATTTCAATGCGTTAAGGTCGGTATCGGGGCCTCTGTCGGTCGCGAATACGAGGCGGTTGCCATCGGGTGCCCATGCGGGCTGGATCTCAGAATAAGCATCATCCGTCAATTGTTCTACCTGTTCTGTTTCCAGGTTATACAAAAAGAGATCGGAATGCGTGTCCACCAGTCCGGAGATAAGCAGGGACTTTCCGTCGGGCGACCAGGCCAGGTAGTTGTAGTATTCGACTCCCGGAATTTTTATTTCCCGCAGGTTGCGTCCGTTGGTGACATCCACAATAACAATGATATTGTCTCCCTTACTGAATACGGGATAAGCAATCCGGCGACTATCAGGTGCCCAGGTGGCGGATGATTCAATATAATTATAATCATCCACATGCGCCCGCTGTGTAGCTGAAGATAGGGTGCGCAGGATACGTCCGGTTGCCTTTTCTGCAAGGAAAAGGTCAATGGAGAACAAGTTTCGTTCTGAATAAAAGATCACATAGTTGCCATCGGGGCTCAGCATGGGAGAAATATTGATGTCCCCGGCCTGGTTGGGAGCCAGCAAACGTTCCCCTACCACCGGGATGGTGTCTTTCATGAAGGGCGTATAATAATCGGTCGTCCGCAGTTTCCACATGCTGGAGACTACTTTTTCATCATAACCCAGGACGCTGTCAACTGCCATTTCATAGCCAAATTTCGCTGTGGTTAAAAACAGGGGCTTCACCATGTCGTCGCCCCAAAGCCCTGCCACGAATGCCCAGAAGGCCTGGCCATAGCGATAGGGAAAGTATTTGTTGGTCGTGGTTAGATCACGCAGACTGGGAAAATCCTGGGTTAGCACAGCGTCGCGCATCCACATAGCCGTATGTGCGTCATTCCGGCCCAGGGATAAATATTCCGCCATTCCCTCTACCATCCAAAGGGGCAGGTTGCCAATGTTGTAAAGGCTGAGCGAGTCTCCGCCGGTCTTAAGCAGGTTGTATTGAAAGGCGTGTACCAACTCATGGCCCAACACGTGATCTGTCTGGCGATTGGATTCGAAATAGGGCATGAACACCCGGTTCTTGAAACCTTCTGTGACCCCTCCGGTACCAATGCTCACGTTCTGATCCATCAACGTGGTTTGCTGAAAGTCGGAGTGGTTCTTGTATATAAAGAGCGGATTCTTCTCATCCAGGGTGTCTTTCAGGACTTCCTGATGCCGGTAATACCACCGTTCGCTCATCAAGGCGAAATCATGGAGGGTGGTATCGTTGTCCAGGTAATGGTAAATGTCGAAATGATTGGTCTCCAGTACTTTAAAGTTGAATTTTTCGTACTGAACATGATTGCGCCCGAAGTACTGGGCCATAGCGGGTGCCGGAGAGATCAGAACCAGCAATAAGGCCGCAGGCAATATGATCCTGCAAAGTGTCCGTAGTAAATATTCAGGGCGCATGGTCTAAAATATTAAAGGTTACAACATATATACGTAAAAATAGCCTTCAACGCAACCGGTTATCTTAAAAAAAGTCAGGACTGACGGTCAGTTCCGGTGCAAGGCTGTCTGTTTCGAGCGTATCCCTTCGGGGTACAAATGAAGGACAGCGGTACTTCCTGGTTATTTCCACTTCCGGTTCCGGGAATTCCCCAAAGGTATAACCAGTGGAGTTGTCATCATATACTTTTTCCATAAATTTTCCGAATATGGGAAGCGCCGTCCGCGATCCTTCGCCATTGGCGCCGTTCCGGAAGTGGACATGCCGGTCAGAAGCGCCCACCCAAACACCGGTCACCAGGTCTTTGGTGACCCCAATATACCAGCCGTCGGAATAGTTGGACGTGGTTCCGGTCTTGCCTCCTATTTGGTTACCCTTTTGCCAGAGATCATAGGCCCAGAGTGCCTGGGATGTGCCTCCTGGTTCTTCCATGCCTCCTCTTAGCATGTACAACATTAACCAGCCCGTTCCGGCACTCAGGACCCGTTTGGCCGGAGGCGTGAAACGGGCGATGAGGTTCCCCTGGCGGTCGGTGATATGGGTGACCAGGATCGGTGGAACCCGCATGCCCTGGTTCAGGAAAACACCGTAGGCAGACACCATCTCAAAAAGGCTCACGTCATTGGTGCCAAGGCCTATGGAAGGAATGGCTTTCAGGGGACTTTCGATGCCCATTCTGCGGGCATACCCTGCCACCTTTTCCCAGCCAACTGCCTCGGTAAGCTGTGCGGTTATCGAATTACAGGATTTCCCCATGGCCCAGCGGAGTGACATATTGTAGCCGGTAAATACCCAATCACTGTTCTGCGGTGACCAGGATTTGTTTTCGCCGTTTTCCACATAGTTAATCGTTACGGGTTTGTCGGTGAACTGATCGCACGGAGAATAACCGTTGTCAATCGCGGTCAGGTAAACAAAAGGTTTGAATGTGGAGCCTGCTTGCCGGCGGGCCTGATCCACATGATCGTACTTGAAACGCTGGAAGTCAATTCCGCCCACCCAGGCCTTAATATGGCCGCTACGGGCTTCAAGGCTGATCATACCGGCATGTAGGAATTTCGCGTAATACGCCAGGGAATCCAGTGGCGACATCAGGACGGTGGTATCGCCTTCCCAGCTGAAAACAGTCATTTCCCGAGGGGTGCCTAGCAGCGCCAGTACCGTGTCTTCCTGCTGGCTGAAATTTTTCATCAGCTGCTTGTATTCCGGAAGTGCACGGGCATTTTCTACAATAAAACTGTCGATCACGTTTCCCTCGTCATCCCGCCAGGGTTCCTGGCCCTGCCAATGTTGAATGAAGCGTTTCTGCAATTGTTTCATCTGTTCTTCAACGGCTTCTTCAGCGTAACGTTGCATGCGGGAATCGATGGTGGTATAGATCCGCAGGCCATCGGCGTACATATCCACATTGTTTGCCTCGGCCCAGGGCTTCAGCCACCTCCGGACAGCTGCACGGATGTAGGAACCCATGGCTTCCTGTTCATCGGAACTGTTGGTTTTAAGGTTCAGTGGTATTTCTATATATTTCTGATAATCATTACGATTAATATAGTTGTACTTAAGCATTTGTGAAAGTACGACATTGCGTCTTTCCCTTGCATTGTCAGGATTACTAACCGGGTCGTAGGTAGAGGTAGCCTTCAACATGCCTACCAGAAGTGCTGCTTCCTGAACTTCCAGCCCATCGGGATCTTTATCAAAATATTGGCGGGCGGCCACTTTGATCCCAAAGGCATTATTGCCGAAACTGACGGTATTGAGATACAGGGCCAGGATCTCTTCCTTGCTATACAAGAGTTCCAGTTTCAAAGCCGTGATCCATTCTTTCGATTTGAATACGATGGTTCCTGCCAGGGGAACATAGCGAACAATGCCCTGGCTCCTTTTCTTCCGGGGTTTATAAAGGTTTTTGGCCAGCTGTTGCGTGATGGTGCTGGCTCCGCGTGGATTTCCTTTCAGCGTTGCCCAGACACTGGAAAGCACCGAAACCACGTCAATTCCGCTGTGGTCGAAAAAGCGAATGTCTTCAGTTGCCAGTAAAGCTTGCACCAAAACAGGCGAAAGTTCCTCGTACCGGATGGGTGTACGGTTTTCTTCAAAATATTTTCCGATCAGTACGCTATCGACGGTATAAAGCTCTGATGACGTAGCAAGAGGAGGGTCTTTCAGTTCCTTGAATCCGGGAGAGTTCCCGTATAACCCAAGGAAATTGATCTCCAGAGCCATAAAATAGACAACAAGGGTCAGACCTCCATACATCAATAAACCCAGTAAGCGTTTTTGGGTAGTCTTTTTCATCGTCCGTTTAAAGGCAAAACCTCGCAAAAAGTTTGCCGTTTCAAACTTCTTCGAACTGGATGATGATGATATCGCCAAGGTTTAGTCCCAGCAGGCCGGAAGCGTTTCCTTTGTTGATGGCAATTTCAAGGTAGCCGCTGATGCCGAACAGGCAGAGCTTTTCTCCTTCCGGAGCTTCGTTATAATGTCTGCTTAGGGCCGTGATCGATTCATTCCGGCTGAAGAGCAGTTCGAAGGGCCAGCCGCGACCCACCTCCTCAAAAAGTTTTCGGTTCACATTGGTGATCACGTTCTGAAACGAGTCAATGTGAATGACGCTTCCGCGAATGAGTCCCGGCTCATGCACCGGTTGCAGGGAACCACGCTGGTTGATCTCCCGGATGGGTTGTCCCAGCTCTTCGGGGGCATTTCCCGCAGCCAGGTGACTGGCTGCTTTTACAAGAATATCAAGCAATGGAAAATGGAGATATTCGGGGTCTGGCCGGAGGGAGATCTCGATGATTTTTTCAGGAAGCTGATCAAAAAGCAGGGAAAATAAACCATTGTCCGGACCAACGAAGTACTGGCCAGCCTGCATGACAGCAAGATAACGCGGACGAGTCTGGTAATGAGCGTCCACGCCGATCAGGTGAACGGTGCCTTCAGGAAAAAAGCGGCAGGCGTTTCGAGTCACATAAGCAGCCTGTGCTACATTAAATGGCGCAATTTGATGAGAAATATCCACTATATTTACGCCAGGCAATTGAGATAAAATGGCTCCCTTTACGGCACTTTGATAAAAGTCCCGGTGTCCTACATCTGTCGTCAGGGTGATGATCGCCATTCGTTATTAATTGCTTATTTTTGGCACAATGGCTGCAAATATCAAAATTTGCGGGCAAAATAACACTTTTAACAATAGATTGTGAGTGAAATACTGTTAAGCCTGGAGCAGGCAGACCCTGCTTTGCTATGGGGAACGAACAACGAGCATTTTGAGATCCTGAAAAAGTATTTTCCGAAATTGAAGATTGTTGCCAGGGGTACGCAGGTAAAAGTATTGGGGAGTGACAATGAAATTGCGCTGTTTAACACCAGGTTTGATCAGTTGCTGAAGCATCTTGAAAAATTCAGCCGGATCAGTGCGGCCGATTTTGAACAGATCCTCCGGCAGGAACAGTCGGCGGGAGCTGACCGGGAAGCCGTGCGGGAGGTGGGACTGGGAGAGGTCATCGTTTACGGGCCGCATGGAAATATGGTGCGCGCCCGAAGTGAAAATCAACTCCGGATGGTGGAAGGGGCGTATAAAAACGATATTGTTTTCGCCATTGGCCCAGCGGGAACCGGAAAAACCTATACAGCGGTGGCGCTGGCGGTACGGGCGCGTAAAAACAAGGAGGTGAAACGGATCATCCTGACCCGGCCTGCAGTGGAGGCAGGAGAGAACCTCGGCTTTTTGCCCGGCGACCTGAAAGAAAAAATTGATCCGTATCTTCGTCCCCTTTA
>DATCYD010000323.1:0-3016 GCA_036570465.1 Anseongella sp. | reverse complement strand
ATTCGGAGCAGATCTATTTTTCGGGCTTTTCGCAAGGAGCATGCCTGGCCCTGGAGTTTGTGGCGCGGCACGCGGTACGCTACGGCGGTGTGGCGGCATTTAGCGGAGGCCTCATCGGCGACCGGATTTACGCCGAAAATTACAAAGGTGATTTCGGCGATACCCCAATCTTTATCGGAAGCAGCGATCCTGACCCGCATGTACCGGTGGAACGGGTGCGCGCAACGACCCGGGTTCTGCAGGGGATGAACGCATACGTCGTAGAAAAGATCTACCCTGATACGGGACATACCATTACTCCGGACGAGATCGATCAGGCCAATAAGACGGTGTTTGCGGCAAAGGAATGATCGCAGCGATGTCTCATCATGATGTGCCGTCCTGTAAATGATTATCTTTATCCGGCATTATCATGAAACGGTCAATATGAAGTCGCTAAACGATATCAACGAGCTGCGAAGTTTCCAGTCGCTGGACCTCATCGCTCGTCAGGTAGTTGAAGGATTTATCACCGGATTGCACAAAAGCCCCTTCCATGGCTTCTCGGTAGAATTCGCCGAACACCGGCTCTATAATACCGGCGATTCCATTCGCAATATTGACTGGAAACTCTACGGCCGTACCGATAAACTATTTTCTAAACGGTACGAAGAAGAAACCAACCTCCGCTGCCAGCTGGTGATTGATCATTCAGCATCCATGTATTTCCCCGAATCGGGTAACACGGCCGGCCGGGGCAGGGCAAACCAGAAGGGTGATGCCCAGGTCAGTCTCCCCTCCACCAAACTGGCTTTCTCCACCTATGCCGCAGCGTCACTTGTTCACCTGTTGAAAAAACAGCGGGACGCTTTTGGCCTCAGCCTGTTTTCCGAAGGACTAACCCTCCACACCGACTGCCGTTCCACCACCGCTCACCAAAAGTTTCTTTTTTTTGAACTCGATAAGCTACTCGCAACTGAGCCTTCCGGAAACCGAAGTGCCATCGCCGCCACCATCCACGAGATCGCCGAAAAGGTCCACAGACGTTCGCTGGTGATCATTTTTACGGATATGCTGGAAAGCTACCGGAAAGAAGATGAACTCTTCGCCGCCCTGCAACACCTGCGACACAACCGGCACGAGGTAGTCCTGTTCCATGTCCATGACGCCCTGCACGAGATGGATTTCAACTACGAGAACCGTCCTTACCTTTTTGTGGATATGGAATCCGGCCAGGAAATAAAAGCCTTTCCCCACGAAGTAAAGGACGCCTACGTACAAGCCATGGCCAGCTTCCGCCAGGAACTAAAACTTCGCTGCGGCCAGTACGGTATCGATCTTGTTGAAGCGGACATCAACGCCGGCTTTTATCCCATATTACACGCCTATCTGGTGAAGCGGAATCGGATGGGGTGAAAAGCAGCAAAATAATTTTGGCACTGCTGCACAGCGCATGAATGGGTCTGGACGAGACGTTTTTTTAGAACGATGGCGTTATTTATCCAAAGAGTATGGCGTTAGTAAGGCCAATATTGAGTTAGTTTCAAAATCAATTAACAAAAATAGATAACCCCAATCCCTTACACCTCCTTTATGCTCTCCAAAATCACCCTGCAGGCTATGCGGATCTGATCTTCAGTAATTGTCAGAGGCGGAGCCAGGCGCATGGAACGGCTGTCATGGAGGAACCAATCGGTGATGACGCCTTTTTCGATACAGCGGTCAATAATGGACTTGTTTTGTTCGAAGCTATCAAATTCAAGGGCCATGAGCAGGCCGGCTTCACGAAATTCCCGAATGGAGGGGTGCTGCAGGAGTTCCCGGAACAGATTGCCTTTTTGGCGGGTTCCGGTGATCAGGTCTTCTTCCAGTAATACTTCCAGGGCAGCCAGGCCGGCTGAACAGGATACGGGGTGTCCGCCGAAGGTGGTGATGTGGCCCAGAACGGGATCGTGGCTCAACGTGTTCATGATTTCTCCCGAAGCGATGAAGGCGCCAAGAGGCATACCGCCGCCAAGGGCCTTGGCCAGCAGTAAAATATCCGGTTCAATATCGTATTGTTCAAAGCCAAATAATGAACCGGTACGCCCCATGCCTGTCTGGATCTCGTCCAGAATGAGCAGCGTGCCGGTTTCATGGCAACGGGTCCGGAGGGCTTGCATGTATTTTTTGTCCGGGATGCGTACGCCTGCTTCTCCCTGGGCGGTCTCGATGATGATACATGCGGTGGCACTTGTGATCAGCCGAAGGTCTTCTTCCTGGTTGAAATTGATGAACCGTACAGCGGGTAACAAGGGGCGGTAAGCGGTTTTGTATTCTTCATTTCCCATGACACTCAAGGCTCCCTGGGTGCTGCCGTGGTAGGAATTGCGGCAGGCGATGATCTCTGTTCGTCCGGTAAAGCGTTTGGCGAGTTTCAGAGCACCTTCGACGGCTTCAGCGCCGGAATTTGTAAAGTAAACTGACCGCAGTGTTTCCGGAAGCAGGCCGGCCAGCCTTTCGGCGTACAAGACCTGCGGAGCCTGGACGAACTCTCCATAGACCATCAGGTGCATGAACCGGGCTGCCTGCTCCTGCACGGCGGCCACTACGCGCGGGTGGGAGTGACCAATATTGCTGACACCAATGCCGGAGATCATGTCCATGTATTCCCTCCCTGCGGAATCGTAAAGAAAGATGCCTTCGGCACGGCTGAATTCAAGCAGCAGCGGCGCATCCGAGGTTTGAGCGTTATAACGGAGGAATCGTTGTCTAAGCGGTTGCATATTTGCAAAGATAAAGTTCTTGTATATTTAGCGCATGGCTGAAAAGAATATACAGGTATTTGTCCATAACCTGTTATCGGATGATAGTAAAAAATTCCTGCGTACTGGTCTTCCGGCAGGATTGAACGCGGTGTTTGTGGATGAAATAAGTCCGGAAGCCGTCATGAGAGAATTTGCTGCTTCCACGTACGTATATGGGAATCCACCCTCCAACTGGCTTGAAAAAAAGGAAATCCGGGTACAATGGATGCAACTGTATTCGGCTGGATTTA
>DATCYD010000322.1:0-3580 GCA_036570465.1 Anseongella sp. | reverse complement strand
TATTGAATGAAAGACCGTTTCAGCAAAATTCTTCCGCACCTTTATGTGGTGCTGGCTTTTCTGGCCATCAGCTTTATTTATTTTAGTCCGCTTCTTAACGGCAGGGAGCTTGCTCAATCGGATAATATCCAGATGAAGGGCATGGCTTCAGAACTTGTTAAATACAAGGAACTGGAAGGGGATGTTCCGCTATGGACCAACGCGATGTTCAGCGGAATGCCGTCTTTCCAGATATGGTTGGAATATCCGTCAAACATTGCTTCATACTTCATCCGGTACTGGAACGCCATGTTTCCCAACCCTGTACACACAATTCTGCTTTATTTACTGGGCGCTTATCTCTTATTCTGTACGCTGCGGATGAAGCCATTGCTGGCGGCGGTGGGGGCCGTTGCGGTTGCTTTTGTATCGTACAATTTCATTATTCTGGAAGCGGGTCACAGTACAAAAGCAGTGGCTGTGGCTTACTTCGCCCCTATTCTCGCGGGCATTTTCATGGCCTTGCGGGGCAGGCTCCTGACTGGCGCAGCCTTGACGGCGGCCTTCCTGGCGCTGGAGATCCGTGCGAATCACTTTCAGATGACATATTATCTGATGTTACTGATCCTGGTGTTCATGGGGGTTGAACTGGTGTTTGCTATCAGGAATAAGACATTTCCGGCTTTTGCTAAATCCTCCGCGGTTTTGCTTGGAGCCGTTGTTTTGGCCATTGGAGTGAATTTTGGGTCGCTTTGGGTGAATTACGAATACGCGAAGGAAACGACCCGTGGTAAATCGGAGCTGACTGCCGAAGTGACCGGCCAGGAAGCCACCGGAGGGCTGGATAAGGAATACGCTTATCAATGGAGTCAGGGAATCGGGGAATGCATTACGTTTTTTATTCCAAATGCATACGGAGCGGCCACCAACTATCCGGTTGGAAAAAATTCAGAACTGTATGAAACCCTTATCAGAAACAATATTCCCGCGGGACAGGCGGAACAGGTGACGCAGCAACCGGCGGCAATCGGGTACGGCACGTACTGGGGAGATAAAACGTTTACTTCAGGACCCTATTATTTTGGAGTGATCGTACTTTTCCTTTTCATATTGGGATTGACCTTATTGAAGGGGCCCGTGAAGTGGGGATTGCTGCTTGGCACCCTGCTTATTGTTTTGCTCTCATTCGGAAGACATATGCAATGGTTTTCTGATCTGTTCTTTGATTATTTTCCCTTTTATAACAAATTCAGGGCGGTGGAATCCACCCTGATGGTGGCCGGCCTGACCATTCCGCTGCTGGCGCTGCTTACATTAAAACAGATCCTGGACCGGCAGAAACCTGACTCGAAGACCAGTCCGAAAGGCGATCCTAAGGAGCTCGAAAAGAATCTTCGTTATACGTTTTATGGATTTGCAGGCTTGTTAGCCCTGCTGATGGTTGTTCCCGGTCTTTTCTTTAGTTTCAGCTCACCTTTCGACGCGCAGCGTTTCGCCCAGATCCCATTCGCCGATCAGCTTACCAGTGCCTTATTGGCGGACCGGAAAAGCATGTTCCGGATGGATGCCCTGCGTTCGCTCGTATTTGTAACCATTGGTGCCGGAATCCTGTGGGCCTTGCTAAAAGCCAGGTTGAATACACAGACGGCGCTCATTTTGCTGGGGCTGACCATGTTTGTTGATGTCTGGACTGTTAACAAGCGCTTTCTCAGCGACGAGGATTTTGTAGCCAAAAGTCCCACCGAACAATTTTTCCCGATGCGCCCGGCCGATCAGCAAATTTTACAAGACACTACTTATTTCCGGGTATATGATCTTTCGGCGCGCGGCGGCGCCTTCCAAAATGCGCACGCTTCATATTATCATCATAGCATTGGGGGATACCATGCAGCGAAACTGCATCGGTACGACGAATTGATTGCTCATCAACTGTCGGGAGGCAACATGAATGTGATCAACATGCTCAATACCAAGTACTTTATTGTACCTGACAGCGCCAGTGGCCAGGTAGTTGCTCACCGCAATCCCGAGGCCCTTGGCAATGCCTGGCTGGTCAACGGTGTTCGGTTTGTAGCAAATGCAGATGAAGAAATGGAAGCGCTTACGGTAGCCACTCCCCGAACGACAGCAGTGGTTGATGAGCGTTTCCGGAGCCAGATTGACATTTCAAAGATCATCCAGCTGGATTCTGCAAATGCAAGTATCCGGTTAACTCATTATCATCCGGAAAAGCTGACCTATGCGTACGAAAGCCCCACGGAACGGATTGCCGTATTCTCTGAGATTTATTACGATAAGGGGTGGAAGGCGTATGTCGATGGAAAAGAGCATCCTTATTTCCGGACAAATTATGTGTTACGGGGCATGCAGCTCCCGGCCGGAAAGCACACGATCGAGTTCCGTTTCCACCCGGTTGCTTATTACGCAGGAGAAAATGTGTCGCTGATAAGCTCTATTCTATTGGTGTTGTTACTGGGCGGCGGGGTTTACTGGGATGTGCGTCGCAAAAAACGAGCGGCGATATAAAGGTGGGACAAAAGGGTGGTTCCGGTCCCGTAATGCTTCTTCATGATCAAAAAGCGCTCTTTCCAGGCTTTCTTCTCCTGCTGTGCCGAAAAACCTCCTTCCAGGAAACAGGAAATGTAGCTTTGTGTATAGGAGATCTTTCCGTCGCCGGCGGCTTTCATGCAACGGATACACCAGTCAATATCGGAACAAATCGGCCAGTAAAGATCGTATTCCGGGGCAATCGACCGCCTGACAATAAACGATTGATGACAAACCAGCATTCCATAGCGGAAACTTTTCCAGTTCAATTGCTCCGGCGCCCTCAAGCGGCGGTCGCCAATCATGTGACCTTCGGCATTGATGATCTTGGTTTGTCCGTAGTAAATGTCAGCTTCAGGTGTCACGGTCGTTTCACCGGAAACGTTGTTCACTCCTGAAAAGACTTCTGCCAGGGTAGCTCCGGAAAAGAAAGTATCGCCGGCGTTCAGAAACAACACGTATTCACCGCGAGCCATGCGCAACCCTTTATTCATGGCATCATAAATTCCTTTGTCGGGTTCCGATACCCAGGCTCCCGGTCTGGCTTCCGGATTTGCTTTATGCGTGCGGATCAGATCAACTGTGCCATCGGAAGATGCTCCATCGACAATAATATGTTCCATGGACGGGAATGTCTGTCGTTGAACACTTTCAAGGGTTTGCGGAAGCAATTCCCGGCAATTATAGGTAACGGTTATAATACTGATCTGCATAGAATCCGCCATTTACGTTCGCATTAATTCTTCGTACAACCTGATGTGTTTTTTTGCCACAATGGGGGAAGCAAAATGCCGGGCAGCATGGGCCATTCCGTTGGAAGCAAGCTCATCCCGGCCCGGATGCTCGTAAATCCATTTAATTCCAACGGCAAACTCCGCGCTGTTGCCCAGCGTGACAAGATAACCGTTTTGTTTGTGCAATACCACATCGGTTACTCCCGAAGTATCAAATGCCACTACCGGAGTTCCACAGGCAAGGCTTTCCAGAGCTGTATATCCCATACTTTCCTGGAGCGAAGGAAACAGAAATATATCAGCAAGGCTGTAATAGGCAG
>DATCYD010000321.1:0-9083 GCA_036570465.1 Anseongella sp. | reverse complement strand
AAAGAGAGCGAAGAGGCTGAAGTGACGATCATTCTATCCAATCGCCCGGATGCCTATGTGCTGGAACGGGCTGACAACCATGAGATCCCCACCCATGTATTTGAACGGGACGAGTTTTACAACACAGACAAGGTGGTGAGGTTACTTCAGAATCTGGAAATCGACCTGGTGGCGCTGGCCGGCTTCCTTTGGCTGATCCCCGGGAACATGCTGGAAGCATTTCCCGGAAGGATCGTGAACAGTCACCCGGCGCTACTGCCTAAACATGGCGGAAAAGGCATGTTCGGCGATCGGGTGCACCAGGCGGTCATGGAAGCAGGCGAACAGGAATCGGGCATTACCATTCATTATGTGAACGGGGAATACGATGCCGGCGATATCATTTACCAGGCCCATTTCAAAATCGACAAAAAGGATAATCTGGATATGATCAAATACAAGGGTCAGCAGCTGGAACACCTGCATTATCCCCGTATCATCGAGAACCTGTTGAAAAAGATGTAAAATTCGGAAAAAGCGGTTATTTTTTTCTAAACTTGCGCTTTGAATATTGATATTGATGAATCGTCCCGTAAAAATCAAAAGCGCCTTAATTTCAGTTTATTATAAAGAAAATCTCGACCCGCTCATCCATCTGTTAAACCGGCTGGGGGTAACGATTTATTCCACGGGGGGGACTGAGCAATTCATCCGGGAACTCGGGGTGGATGTTCAGCCTGTAGAAGGCCTTACCTCCTATCCCTCCATTCTAGGCGGACGGGTAAAGACGTTGCACCCTAAAGTTTTCGGAGGCATTCTGGGTCGGCGTGACAACACAGACGATCTCAGTCAGCTGGAACAATACGAAATTCCGGCCATTGATCTGGTCATTGTGGACTTATATCCTTTCGAAGCAACAGTTGCCTCAGGAGCACCCGAACAGGAAATTATCGAAAAGATAGATATCGGTGGCATTTCCCTCATCCGGGCAGCCGCAAAGAATTTCCTGGACGTTGCCATTATTTCTTCCCGCGAACAATACGGGTTCCTGGAAGAATTGCTCAACAAACAACAAGGAGCGCTTTCACTTGAACAACGGAAGGATCTGGCCCGGCAAGCGTTCAACGTTAGTTCACATTACGACACGTCCATCTTTGAGTATTTCAACCGGGAGGAACCATCACTTCCTGTTTTTAAACAAAGCCTGCAAGTTTCACAGTCGTTGCGCTACGGGGAAAACCCGCACCAAAAAGGTACTTTTTTTGGAAATCTCGACGAGATGTTCATTAAATTGAATGGCAAGGAACTATCCTATAACAACCTGGTTGACGTGGATGCAGCCGTCTCGCTGATCGCCGAATTCAAGGATGAAGATACTACCTTTGCCATTCTGAAACATAACAATGCATGTGGAGTGGCTACCCGTGACAACATGTCAACAGCCTGGAAAGACGCTCTGGCCTGCGATCCGGTATCCGCCTTCGGAGGCATCCTGATCACCAACCGGGAAGTGGATGCCGAAACCGCCACCCTGATCAGTGAGCTGTTTTACGAGGTATTGATTGCGCCATCGTACAATGAAAAGGCATTGGAAATTCTCCGGGGAAAGAAAAGCCGCATTATCCTGCAACAGCGTAACATAGACCTTCCTGCCGGCCAGTTTCGGAGCTTGCTGAACGGTGTAATTGAACAAGACAAGGACTTATCGATCGAAGGGCCGGAAGAAATGAAGGCCGTCACCGAAAAGACTCCTTCAGCATCGGAGCTGGAAGACCTCTTTTTTGCAAATAAATTGGTGAAACATACGAAATCAAATACAATCGTGTTAGTAAAGGGGCAGCAACTACTTGCCAGTGGGGTGGGACAAACCTCCCGGGTAGATGCGCTGAAGCAAGCCATCATCAAGGCGGGAACCTTCGGATTCGGGCTAAAAGGGGCCGTCATGGCTTCCGATGCCTTCTTCCCTTTCCCGGATTGTGTGGAAATTGCTCATGACGCGGGGATAACGGCAGTTTTACAGCCTGGAGGATCCATCCGGGATCAGGACTCGATCAATTTCTGCAACCAGGCAGGGTTGGCCATGGTTGTCACAGGAGTCCGGCACTTTAAACATTAAGTGAGATCGCGGCATGGCACTCATGGCTTTTTTTGTAAATTAGCGAAAAAAAATATAGCAGCAATATATGGGATTGTTTAATTTCCTAACCCAGGAAATAGCCATCGACCTGGGTACCACCAACACCCTCATTATACATAATGACAAAGTAGTAGTGGACGAACCTTCCATTGTTGCTATTGATCGTCGTACCGGAAAAATCATTGCCCTGGGAAAGCAGGCACTGTTGATGGATGGAAAAACGCATGAGAACATCAAGACCATCCGCCCGCTGAAGGACGGCGTGATCGCTGATTTCGATGCCGCCGAGCACATGATACGGGGGTTCATCAAAATGATCAACGGTGGCAGAGGATGGATGTTCCCTTCTCTTCGACTCGTGATTTGTATTCCCTCCGGCATTACGGAAGTTGAAAAAAGAGCCGTTCGCGATTCAGCGGAAATGGCGGGCGCCAAAGAAGTTTATATGATCCACGAGCCCATGGCGGCCGCGATCGGAATCGGCATCGACGTGGAAGAGCCTATGGGGAACATGATCATCGACATCGGAGGAGGAACCACTGAAATTGCTGTAATTGCCTTAGGAGGCATTGTTTGTGATCAGTCAATCCGTGTAGCAGGCGATAATTTCGATGCCGATATCGTCAATTACATGAGGCGTCAGCACAATATCCTCATCGGGGAACGAACCGCTGAAAAGATCAAGATCGAAGTAGGGTCGGCGCTTACCGAACTACAGGACCCTCCTTCTGATTTCGCCGTGCAGGGTCGCGACCTGATGACAGGCGTTCCCAAACAGATCCTGGTATCCTATACAGAAGTGGCTCATTGCCTTGACAAATCCATTTCCAAGATCGAAGAAGCGATCCTGAAGGCGCTGGAAATCACCCCGCCCGAGTTATCTGCCGATATTTACCAAACTGGTATTTACCTGACCGGCGGAGGCGCACTGCTTCGGGGCCTTGATAAGCGCATCCAATCCAAAACCAAACTGCCGGTACACATTGCAGAAGATCCGCTCCGCGCAGTGGTACGCGGCACAGGGATCGCTTTGAAGAATATTGGCAATTTCAGGTTCCTCATGCAATAAAATTTCTCACATAAATGCGTAATCTCTGGCTGTTCATACTTAGAAATAACGCATTTTTCCTGTTTATTATCTTTGAGAGCGCCGCCGTGATGCTGTTGATCAAACACAACCGGTACCAGCAGGCAAGCGTGATCAATTCAGCAAATCAGGTGGCCGGAGTCATTTATAGCAAGGCTGACCAGGTGAGCAGTTATCTGGAATTAGGCAGTGTAAATGACAGCCTTGTCATGGAAAACGCACGCCTCCGGACCAGGCTCGAAAATGCCTTTGTCGGTAAAGACACCACCAAGGTTACTGTGATCGATTCCGTCCAACATCAGCAATACACCTACATTACCGCCAAGGTAGTGAACAATACCGTTATTTACCGGAACAATTACCTAACGCTGAACCGGGGCGCCGCCGACGGCGTAAAAAGCGGCATGGGAGTTATGGGCCCCAAAGGGGTGGCCGGCATTATCAATGATGTGTCGGAACATTTCTCCACAGCCTACTCCGTACTGCATAAAGACGTCCGCATCAGCGTGAAGCTCGATTCCTCCGATAATATTGGCTCGCTGGCGTGGCATGGCATGAACCCGCTCCTGGCATCGATGGAAGATGTTCCTACCCACGTCCGGGTAAGTAAAGGCGAAAAGCTGGTCACCACCGGATTTTCACTGTTTCCCGAGGGCACCCCTGTTGGGACGGTCATCGATGTCAATCGCGGCGGCACCAAGAGTTTTCTTGAAATCGATGTGGAGCTTGCAACCCGGTTTCAACAATTGCAATACGTATATATTGTGGTAGATCAATTCCGGGAAGAGCAGCAACTACTGGAAGACAAACTGGAAACGCCATGATCAGGATATTCATCATCAATATTATACGGTTCTTCCTCCTGGTGTTGTTTCAGGTACTGTTCCTGAAGAACTTCAGCCTCTATAACCTTGCCATACCCTGGTTCTACATCCTGTTTATCTTACTGCTGCCACTTCAAACCTCCAATTTTCTATTGTTTCTACTTTCCTTTCTACTCGGATTATCAGTAGATATGTTCTTCAATTCCCCCGGCCTGAACGCGGCCGCCTGCACAGCCATGGCCTTTTGCCGCATTTTGCTAATCCGGATCATTACACCACGAGACGGCTACGAGAGCACCGTGGAACCAGGCATCCGATCCATGGGTTTACGCTGGTTCCTGATGTACAGTTCGGTACTTATACTGGTGCATCATCTGGTATTATTCAACCTGGAGATCTTCCGTTCCCAGGAATTTCTACTCTCATCGATCAAAGCAATTTCCAGTGCAGTATTCACCCTGTTCCTGGTTATCCTAAGTCAATACATTTTTTCCAAACGAAGGACCTAGGACGTTTCTGGTTTCATTGCTGTTGCTCCGCAACATCCCAGGGTCGCTGCGCGACGGCTTAATTACGGCCTATTACAGCAACACAACCTGTTACACATCATCCAAAGCCCCAGAGCCCGGCAACTCCCCACAGTCCTCCTGGAAACTAGAAACTGTTGCGAAGCAACCGAAACTAGAAACTGTTGCGTCAGCAACTACAAACTATTACAAAGGTTTGGTAACTTTGTAAAAGTAAGTTTCACTTAGCAAAGGTAGCCAGTCACTCTTAAAACATGAATACTGATTTACCAGCAATCCTGAAAGGAGCAGGACATAACCATCCCCAGGGGAGGTGGTGTCTTAACGAGAAATGAACGCCTACTTCGAAAGGAAATATATTGTTCAGGGGATTATAATTGCTGCTGCCTTTATTTTGGTGGCCCGCTTGTTCTATATGCAGATTCTGGACAAGCAATATGTGCTTTCGGCGGAGGATAATGTGCTTAGAAGGAATGTGGTTTATCCGGCACGCGGGATCGTTGTGGACAGGGATAACCGGATTCTGGTGCAGAATCAGCCGGTGTATGATCTGATGGTGGTGCCTAAAGACGTCCGGGCGTTCGATACCCTGGCGCTGTGCCGTTTGATCAATATTGAAAGGGAAGAATTCCAGGAAAAGCTGCGGAAAGCCCGCCAGTATTCATATTATAAGGCTTCCCTCTTCGAAAAACAGCTTTCCGACACCTTATATGCATCGCTTCAGGAAGCTCTTTATCAATTTCCCGGATTTTTTGTTCAGAACCGGACGGTACGTAACTATCCGCACGATGCGGCAGCTCATGTGCTGGGTTATGTGGACGAAGTCACTGAGGGGGATATTAAACGGTCCAATAATTTTTATCGTCAGGGCGATTATATCGGACGCAGTGGCATCGAACGGGCGTATGAAGAAGTAATTCGCGGGCATCGGGGAGTCTATTTTGAACTGGTTGATGCCTTTAACAGGCCCAAAGGTAGCTTTCAGAACGGTCGTTTCGATACGGCGGCTGTGGCTGGGGAACCTTTGGTGTCTTCCCTGGATCTGGAGGTACAGGAACTGGGAGAAGCCCTGATGCAAAATAAGATTGGGAGCATTGTCGCCATTGAGCCGAAAACCGGCGAGGTGCTGGCTTTTGTCAGCAGCCCCTCTTACGACCCGAATCTGCTGGTGGGCCGTAAGCGGGGTAACAATTACATGAAATTACTTCGCGACGAGAATAATCCGTTGTTTATCCGGCCTACGCAGGCGCAATATCCGCCTGGCTCTACTTTTAAGCCGTTAATGGCGCTGATTGGGCTGCAGGAAGGCATTGTGACGGCCGATACTCGTTTCCCCTGTTACGGGGGATACCGCATGGGACGACTTACGGTAAGGTGTACACATAATCACCCGCCCTTGAATTTACCCCAGTCCATACAAGGATCTTGCAATGCCTGGTATTGTCACGAGTTTGCACGACTCATTGACAACAACCCAAGGGCTGCTTCCGCCGCGGATGCATATAAGCGCTGGAGACAGTACCTGGAAAATTTCGGACTGGGTCTTCCAAGCAAGATTGAATTGCCTTATGAAGTATCAGGGATTGTGAAGAAAGCCAGCTATTACGATGATATCTACGGGAGCGGACACTGGCGTTCTTCCAACATTATCTCCCTGGCCATCGGGCAGGGAGAGTTGGGCGTAACGCCGCTGCAAATGGCCAATATGATGGCCGCAATTGCCAATAAGGGGTATTATTACCGTCCTCATCTGGTAAAATCAATCGGAGACGAAAAGTATGTACCGCCTGAGTTTACCGAAAAGATCCATACAGGAATTGATCCGGAACATTTTGAAATTGTTCATCAGGGTATGCAAATGGTATTTGAGCCTGGAGGAACAGCTGTTTATTCGCGTATAAATGGAATTAATATTTGTGGTAAAACGGGTACTGCGCAAAACCCCCATGGGAAGGATCACTCTATTTTCACAGCATTCGCCCCCAGGGAAAATCCCCGGATCGCCATTGCAGTGGTGGTAGAAAATGCCGGCTACGGATCTACCTGGGCTGGTCCTATTGCCAGCCTGATGATCGAAAAATACCTACGGGATAGTATTTCCCGCCCTGATTATTATGTGGATCGCTTATTGGATGCCAACCTGATGCCCGAAAAGAAAAAAGTGGATCCCAACGCGGAAACTGTTCAAAATTAACGCCCCATGTACGCAGGAAGTAACCAACAGAAGCAACGGAGCGTTTTTCACAATGTGGACTGGCTTACTATTTTTCTATATGTGTGCCTGGTCATGATCGGGTGGGTAAACATTTATGCGGCCGTATATGACATCGAACATCAGAGTATTTTTGATTTGAGCAGGAATTATGGAAAACAACTGCTCTGGATACTCAGTTCTTTCATATTGATCACGGCCATTTTGCTGCTGGACTCGAAATTCTTCAGCACTTTTGCATTTAGCCTTTATGGCTTGACGATCCTTCTGCTGTTGCTGGTCCTGGGGATCGGAACGACCGTCGGCGGGAACCAGGCCTGGATCGCGATCGGTGACTTCCGGCTTCAACCGTCAGAATTTGCGAAAGTGGCAACTGCGCTGGCCCTGGCCCGTTTCCTGAGCGGGAACAACATCCGCATGCAGGATCTGAACACGAAGTTTCTGAGTTGCTGCATTATCGGGATCCCTGTCGTGCTTATATTATTGCAAAAGGATGCTGGTTCCGCACTCACTTTTACTGCCTTCATGCTTGTACTTTACCGGGAAGGGTTACCTTCATTCATTTTGGTGATCGGAGGACTCCTTGTCGCACTTTTTATTCTGGCCCTGGTAGTCCCGCCCGTGTATCTGGCACTGGCTTTATTGGCCGGAGGCGGTTTCCTGATATACCGGTTGCGAAAACGCCGGAAAATGATCACTGTACTTTCCGTGGGCCTGCTTATTTCGCTGGCGTTTATTTTTACCACCAATTACCTGTTTTACCAGGTTCTTCAACCTCACCAACGCAGTCGTATCGAGGTTCTGCTGAAAGATGAAGTAGATCTCCGGGGCGTCGGATATAATCTGAATCAATCAAAGATCGCCATTGGGTCAGGCCGCCTTATGGGAAAGGGATTCCTGAAAGGTACGCAAACCAAGTACAATTTTGTCCCTGAACAAAGCACAGATTTTATTTTCTGTACCATTGGCGAAGAATGGGGTTTCCTGGGCAGCACATTGGTAATCGGGCTTTACGTGGCATTGCTATTACGCATTGTGCATGTCGCCGAACGACAGCGTTCATCCTTTACGCGAATATATGGCTACGGCGTGGCTTCGATCATTTTCTTTCACCTGGTGATCAATATCGGCATGACCATCGGATTGGTGCCGGTGATCGGAATCCCTCTCCCCTTTCTCAGCTATGGCGGGTCTTCCCTTTGGGCGTTCACCATCCTTCTGTTCATCCTTATCAAGCTGGATGCCAGCCGGATGGGTGCCACCCGATAAGAGAATAAGTATTTCCTCTACATAAACCGTTTTTTCAGCAAATCATAGAATTTGCGTGCATCTTCTTCTTTGCGATTCCAGTTAAATTTACCGGCCAGTGACTTATTGGCGTATTCCAGCGCCTCGCCTAATGAGTGGCACATGTCAATTCGTGTAATCGCCTGGTCGAATGCTACCTTATCATCCTGAAACAGGGCCTTGATAAAGTAATAGCGTTCGTTGATGCCAATGCTTCGACCCAGATTCGTTACCGGGTTCTGTGAAGATTGTTGTTGCTCTTTCGCAGGAGCGATGCGCTCATAAAGAGTGGATTTTTGCTCACTGAAACGGTCATTCAGGCTAACTCTTCGAGGGGTTTCGTTTTCGGTGACCTGAGTTTCACTTTCGGTGACCTGAGTCCTGCTTTCAGCACCATGGGTCGTGTTTTCCGGGACCGGAATTTCTCTTTCAGGGACCGGGGTCTCATGTTCAAAACCTGGAGTCTTGTTTTCCGAGACCGGTGTTTCAGGTTCGGTGACCGGCCTTCCGCTTTCGGTGCCGGTCACTTCGCCAGCTACTTTCTCTGTGCTGTCTTGCTGCTCAACGGCTGGCTCGGGGTCCTGTGAATGTACCGGATCAGGTATCATTTTGTCATCTTCCTCGAAACGAAGCCGGAATCCGATATCGTCATCGTCGTCCTGCGCCACTGCCTGAACGGCTGGCGGCGGAGGCGCCAACGATTTTCCTATCCGGTTTACCGGAAATTTTTTCAATACTTTCGCGTATTCGGCCAGGTAACTGGCACTGGCTGCGAACAATTCCACTTCCACTTCATTCAACGAATCAGGATGCCCTTCAAAGAACTCCTGCTGTTTTTGCAAATCGGAAAGAATGGTTCCGATTTTCCCAATCACTGATAGCTTATCCATACCATTTATAACAATTAATTCGTCCTTAAATTATCCCAAAAAATTCATACTGCAAAAATAAATCCCAGCCTTCCTTTGTTTTATCAAAAAATTCCTATATTCCTATTAGAAACTTATTGTTGCTTAAAAAATTTAACACA
>DATCYD010000320.1:0-2571 GCA_036570465.1 Anseongella sp. | reverse complement strand
AATCAGCCTGATTTCAGCTGGTTGCAACCCAATGAGGAAAAAATATTCTCACAATATTTTATGCCATACAGTAAAGCGGGTATGGTGAAAAATGCGACCAAAGAAGCGATGGTTAATATGGAGGCCGAAAACGGTGGTGTGCGTGTCCGGGCCTACGTGACGGCGGCCTATCCGGAAGCCCAAATACGACTTCTGCATCATGGAGAAGAATTGTTTGATGTTCGGGCAGATCTTTCTCCGGGACAGGATTTTGACCGGTTCATCCGCCTCCCGGAATGGATCCCTGAACACTTTCAGGAGCTTCGCATTGAAATAAGGGAAGGAGACGGAACCATTCTGGTGGCCTGGCAGCCGGAAAAAGCCGGAGAAAAAGATAATCCTCCACCGGCTACTGAGGCTCCCCTTCCGGAAGAGGTGCCGACAAACGAAGAACTGTATTTGCACGGCTTGCATCTTGAGCAGTACCGGCATGCTACCTATAATCCCACGGATTATTACCGGGAGGCCCTGAAGCGTGATCCGGGGGATGCACGCAGCAACAACGCGTTGGGATTGTGGTACCTGCGGCGGGGAAAGTTTGAAGAATCAGAACCTTATTTCCGCCTTGCCGCAGAGCGGCTCACGCTGCGAAACCCGAACCCGTATTATGGGGAACCGGCCTTTAATCTGGGGTGTGCCCTGAAATTCCAGGGACGCTATAAGGAGGCATACGATAGTTTCTATAAGGCCAGTTGGAATGCGGCCTGGCAGGACAGCGCATTTTTTGAATTGGCACGGATCGATTGCCTTCGGGGAGCATACGAGGAAGCTGCCCGGCTAATCGATCAGGCGCTTTCCAGGAATTTTTACAGCCCGCAAATGCGGCATCTCAAGGCTGCGCTCATGCGAAAAACAGGACAAGAAACCGCCGCCGGCAAATTACTGGACGAATGTCTGGAGAATGATCCGTTTAATTACGGATGCTATTTCGAACAACATCTTGCAACCAAAACAGGGCCTGAATCCGAAGCCACGCTTGCATCCATGCGAACACTTATGCGTGACCAGCCCCACACCTATATAGAATATGCGCTGGATTATGTGCATGCCGGACTTTTGAGCGAGGCGGCAGCATTATTAAATGTGTATGCAGAAAGTGGTTCGCCTGATCCCATGATCAGCTACTATCAGGGCTGGATTGCGGTAAGGTCGGGAGATGAAAAGGCCGCAAGGGTTTTTATTCTGGATGCATCCCGCCATCCGGCAGCGTGTTCGTTTCCCAACCGGGTGGAAGACATTCTGGTCCTCGGGTCGGCGCTGAAACTGGTTCCTGAAGATGCGCGGGCCTGGTACCTGTTGGGCAACCTGTGGTACGATAAAAGGCAGTATGACGATGCTATTTCATGCTGGGAACGTTCGGTAGCAGAAAACCAGGAATTTCCTACGGCACATCGCAACCTCTCCCTGGCCTGGCATAATAAACGAAACGATCGTGTCAGAGCCCTTGCTTCGCTAGAAAAAGCCTTCGACCTGGACCGGGAAGACGCCCGTGTGCTGATGGAGCTGGATCAACTATATAAATTGTACAATAAGCCGATTCAGCAACGAGTTGAGCTGTTGGACAAGCATCCAGAGGCGGTGAAAGCCAGGGACGATCTTTATCTTGAAAGAATTACGTTGTTAAATCAGGCCGGTCAATTCGAAGAGGCCCGCCAGCTGCTGTCTGCGCGCCATTTTCATCCCTGGGAAGGAGGGGAAGGCAAAGTGGTGGGTCAGTACCTGCTCTGTCATATTGAACTGGCTAAACAAGCCCTGATGAATGATCAGCCTGTTCAGGCACAGCAGTTTCTGACAGCCACGGAAACGTATCCTGAAAATCTGGGCGAGGGAAAGCTTTACAATACACCGGAAAACGATCTCCTGTTCCTTTCCGGACTCGCACTTGAGCAGGAAGGCCGGTGGGAAGAAGCCACCGAAAAGTTCCGGGCAGCCACCCGCGGAAGCAGTGAGCCGGTCCAGGCTATTTTTTATAACGATCCCCAACCGGACAAGATCTTTTATCAGGGACTCGCCTGGCAGCGCCTGGGTGAATCGGAAAAGGCCAGGCATGTATTCAACCGGCTGGCCAGTTTCGGACGGAAACATATGGATGATTCTATCCGAATTGATTACTTTGCTGTATCGCTGCCAGATTTACTGGTGTTTGATCAGGACCTGGATCTCAAAAACCGAATTCATTGTCATTACATGATAGGTTTGGGATATCTGGGACTGCAAGACAATGCAGCGGCAGGTAAGGAATTGGAAACAACCCTCGAAATGAACCCATACCATCAGGGTGCGGCCGTTCACCTGGAGATGATTGATTTCCTGAGAAAATTCAAATACGACAAAAGATGAAAAAACAGATGTCCGGCACGGTTGCTTTTACCCGGCTGGTCACACTGGCTGCTGTGCTACTGGCCCATCATGGCCTTGGGCAGAACTACCCGGATGGTCATCCGCAGTCCCTTCCTTTGGACGGAACCTGGGAGTATCGACTCGATCCGAAAAATCGTGGACTGGACGAAAAATGGTACGCTCATTCTTTTG
>DATCYD010000319.1:0-3390 GCA_036570465.1 Anseongella sp. | reverse complement strand
TCAGTCACGAATTACCACCCAACGAAAGGAAAGCGATACCGTGCAGATACTTTCTGGCATTTTCGAAGGAAAAAGCACCGGAACCCCTGTTACCCTGCTCATTCCTAATGAAGATCAGCGCTCAAAGGATTACGACCATATTCGTTCGGCTTACCGGCCATCACATGCAGATTTCACCTATGATCAGAAATACGGGTTCCGGGATCACCGGGGTGGAGGGCGTTCTTCAGCCCGTGAAACCGCAGCCCGGGTAGCCGCCGGGGCAGTGGCCAGGTTGCTGCTGCAAAAAGTTGCCGGAATCACTATTCAGGCTTATGTCAGCCGCGTTGCAGATATCAAGGTAGAAAAGACGTATCAGGAACTGGACCTGACCCAGACCGAAACCACGATGGTCCGTTGCCCGGACGAAGCAACCGCACAGCAAATGATCGAACTTATTGATCAGGTACGTAAAGCCGGCGATACTGTCGGAGGGGTTGTCAGCTGCGTGATCGACGGCTGTCCGGCTGGTCTTGGAGAGCCTGTATTTGACAAATTACATGCCGATCTGGCCAAGGCCATGCTCAGCATCAATGCCGCCCACGGCTTTGAATACGGTTCCGGATTTGACGGTACCTACCTCCGGGGCTCTCAGCACAATGACCTCTTTGAACAAACAGATGGCCGGATCAGGACCCAAAGCAATCGGTCAGGCGGAATACAGGGAGGAATATCCAACGGTGAGGTAATCTATTTCAACGTTGCCTTCAAGCCCATTGCCACCATCATGCAAGCACAACAATCCGTTGACAGCACCGGTGAAGCGGCTCAAGTAAAAGGAAAAGGCCGTCACGACCCGTGCGTATTGCCCCGCGCCGTTCCCATTGTAGAAGCCATGGCTGCCCTGGTATTAGCAGACCATTGGCTGCGAAACCAAACCGCCCGGCTGGGATAACCACCCACAGCGCACGGAGAAGGCAGCCCCGTTCAGGAAAGTCAGATAATGACGGGACATCGTCACTACAGCAAAGCCGGATATTTTGAAGGAGCGCTCTCGTGCATCATCGCATATACCGTCTCAAATACGTCATCCGGGCTGGGTTTGGAGAAATAGTCCCCGTCCGACCCGTACGGTGGCCGGTGCTCCTTCGCGGTAAGGGTACGAGGCGTGCTGTCCAGGTAAAAATAGCCCCCCTGTTCTTCCAAAGCTTTTTGCATCATATAGGCCGATGCTCCTCCGGGAACGTCTTCATCCAGAAACAGCACCTTATTGGTCTTTTTCAGCGAACCAACGATTGAATGATTCAGATCAAAGGGAAGCAGTGTCTGTACATCAATGATCTCTGCAGAAATACCTGAACTTGCCAGCCAGCCGGCGGCTTCTCCGGCAATGCGACAGCAGGAACCGTAGGTCACAATGGTCACATCTTCCCCTTCCCGGATCACTTCAGGAACACCCAAAGGCACTGTAAATTCTCCAACATTGGATGGCATACGTTCCTTCAGACGGTATCCGTTCAGCGATTCAATCAACAATGCGGGTTCATCCGAACGCAGCAACGTATTGTAAAAACCAGCAGCCTGAGTCATATTACGGGGTACCAGTACATGAATGCCCCGCAGCGAATTGATCAACATTCCAAGGGGAGACCCCGAATGCCAGATACCTTCCAGGCGGTGTCCGCGGGTACGGATAATCAGCGGCGCTTTCTGTCCGCCTTTGGTACGATAAGAAAGTGATGCAAGGTCGTCACTCAGGGTTTGCAATGCAAACAAAACATAATCCAGATACTGGATCTCGGCTATAGGCCGAAGACCGCGAAGCGCCATGCCAATCCCCTGCCCGATAATGGTCGTTTCACGAATGCCTGTATCGAATATCCGCAAGTCTCCGTATTTCCGCTGCAAGCCTGCAAAACCCTGGTTCACATCTCCGATCAGGCCGACATCCTCGCCAAAAGCCACCAGTCGGGGATCTTTGGCAAAATTGGCGTCAAAACAAGCGTTCAACACCTCCCTGCCATCGACAAGCGCCGCCTTTTTTGCGTACTCCGGTGAGGTAGCCGGTACATTCAGGGCCGATTCCCGGCTATCAGTAAATAATCTGGAATTCCAGCGATCACGGATCCCGTCTTTTTGATCCTGATACCAGGAACGTAAACGGTCTTTAGCCGGCACCTCCTTTCCCGCCGTGACAGCCAGCGTGCGCCGGACGGCATGGACAACATCCCGGTACAACGGGTCAACTGTTCCGGCTAATTCCTGAAGTATTTTACTGGTTGCCGTGTCCTTCTCCCCAATCTCCTTTAGCAAGGCACTAATGGCTTTAACATCCTTCTTTACCGGTTCGATGTATTCATCCCAGGCTTCTTTCTGAGCCTGCTTCACAGACTGCCTGACGCTCTTCTCAATTTCTTCAATGTCTTCATTAGTAGCAATGGCCGAATTAAGCATCCATTCACGCATCTTAACAATGGGATCAAATTCCTTTTCCCATTCCAACCGCTCCTTCGGCTTATATCGTTCGTGTGATCCCGATGAAGAATGTCCCTGGGGTTGAGTCATTTCTTCCACATGAACGATCACCGGAACATGCTCCTGCCGGCAAATCCGGACCGCCTCCTCATATACTTCGCACAGCGCGGGATAATCCCAACCTTTCACGGAGAATATCTCAATCCCTTCTCCCCTGGCGTCCCGCCGGAACCCTTCCAGGGCGGCTGAAATGCTGCCCTTGGTCGTGTGATACTCGTTCGGCACTGAAATTCCGTATCCATCATCCCAGACAGAAAGCAGCATAGGCACTTGTAGTACACCCGCCGCATTGATCGTCTCAAAGGAATGTCCTTCCGATGTACTGGCATTGCCAATGGTCCCAAATGCCACTTCATTACCCCCAAGCGAAAAATCGGTAAAAGGATGAAGCTCGGGGTTAATCCGATAAAGTTTTGAAGCAAAGGCAAGCCCGAGTAACCTGGGCATCTGTCCAGCCGTACAGGAAATATCCGAAGCGGAATTCTTCATTTCCGAAAGAACCTTCCAGCTGCCATCATCATTCAGCGACCGGCTTGCAAAATGGGAATTCATAAGCCTTCCCGCGGAAGAAGGATCATGTTCAAGATCGGTATCAGCATAAAGCTGCGCAAAATACTGTTTGATTGTCAGCATATCCGCAGCCAGCATAAAAGTTTGATCACGATAGTAACCCGAACGAAAGTCGCCCTTTCGGAATACCTTCGCCATAGCGATCTGCGCAATCTCCTTTCCATCCCCGGTACTTCCAAATTTCGCCTTGCCGGTCAACACCTCCCTCCGGGCCAGAATACTCGCCTGCCGACTTTCACAGGCCACACGGTAATCCTCCAGCACAACTTTTCTGAATTCACCAAAAGACAACTCACGATCGTCCAG
>DATCYD010000318.1:0-5718 GCA_036570465.1 Anseongella sp. | reverse complement strand
TCAAAACCCAGGAAATCGGTGTTGCTACCCGGATCGCTTACATAATTATTATTGAGGTGCATTTCCGGATTAAAACCGGCAGAAAGAGATACGCCGATGCGTTTTTCCGAAGGTATATCCTTGGTGACAATGTTAACCACCCCCCCGGTAAAGTCGGCAGGAAGATCCGCTGAAGCCGATTTGATGACAATCAGATTCTCCAGAATATTGGTTGGAAAAATATCCATCTGGACGGTATTCTTATCCGGATCAAGACCGGGAATGTCCATGCCATTTAAAATGGACTTACTGTACCGGTCACCCAGTCCGCGAACATATACATATTTCCCTCCCTGCACAGACACTCCAGGCACAGAGCGGACGGCGCTTGCGATCGTACTTGCTCCCGCCCGCCGGATACTCTGCGCTGAAAGCCCGTCCATGACCACGCCTGAATTTCGCTGCATGTTTAATACGGCGCTTTCCGTATTCTCTCTGGCAGATGCAGTCACAACAACCGCTGCCAGGATATCCTGACTGGCTTCCATGGTGACATCAACCTGGGTGGCCTCTCCGGACTTCACAACAACTCCTTCAATCGCTTTAGTTTGAAATCCCAAAAAGGAATAGGTAATGGTATAAGTACCCGGGTTAAGCCCCAACACATAATCACCTTCAAAATCGGTATTTGTTCCTGCGTTCTCTCCCTCAGCCATTACGTTAACGCCGATAATCGTCTCCGTGGCACCACTTTCAGAAACAGTACCGACTACCCGGCCTTGTTGAGCGAACAACACGAGTGACAAGCAGACATTCCCACATACAAGGAACCAAAATTTCTTCCACATCTGGCCTGAAAACTAGTTTTTAAAAAAAGTCCATCCCCCCTTCCAGGAAGATGGACCACTTATATCAAATGTTGTTGAATTAAAATGCACCTTGTGCTTTTGCAAGCGTCCAGCCGAACACAGATACGTTAGCGCCTTCAGTACCATCGGCCACAGCGTCAAGAAATACCTGGTTGCCGGTAACTACTTCGAAGATTGGATCGTCGTTTTCGTCTTTACCAGTGATTTTCGTAAACAGGTCTGCTGCAGTTTTACCCTCCGGCAACTCCAGACTCCAGTTAGAGAAAGTGATTTTACCGTTGGTGTAATTCGCTTCTGAATCAGAATCTGAGAGGTTTACTGTTGACCCGGTTGTACCGATATTGGTAATTGCAATATTTTGCAGGTTACCCATTGCTCCTGAACGAAGATCACACAGCAACTTATCAAATCCTCCCGCGTCTATAGTCACATTTTTAAGGGTAAAAGAGCCTTCCATATTGCCTTCCGGTCCGTCAATTTCCAGGGAACTGCCGGATTGCGCGGTTTGAATAACCATTCCATTATCGATGGTACCAGAGTAAGCCATGTCGATATCTATGCCGTCATCTTGCTGGCCGTACACCAGAATGTTCTTAACATTCACATTTCCGCCGAAGAACTCAACACCATCATCCTTATTGGAGAAGATCTCAATGTTATTGATGGTCGTACCGGATCCGACACCACCTAGTGTGAGACCCTGAATTTCTTCATCTTCTTCCAGGGCAACACCGCTGAAACGAATAGAAACATAGTTCAGGGAACCGGAATTATCAGTTGCTTCCGTTCCACCGTACCATCCGTAGTCCAGGTTGGCAGGAATACCTTCCAGATACCCTTCTCCGGAAGCCGCTTCAACAGAAACAGGTGCTTTGCCCAGTATTACCAAACCACCCCACTGGCCTGCGTCTTCAATGCCAAGGGTGCTTTCGGTCTCGCCGGTTTTAATCCCGTCATTAACAGATGTAAAAATAATCGGTTTTTCAGCGGTACCATTCGCGTTCAGTTTACCACCACGGGCAACGATCAGGGCGGATGCATTGGATCCGTCTGCATCTTCTGCCTTAATAATGGTACCTGCCTCAATGGTCAGGGTTACACCTTCGCTAACTACCACGCGGCCGTCCAATATATATATATTTTCGGCCGTCCAGGTTTCGTTCCCGGTAAGTTCACCTTGTTTCACAAACTCATCGCCGGCAGGAGGCGGATCGCCGGTGGGATCATCATCATCACTACAGGCTGGCAGCGCGAATATCGCGGCTGCAGCCGCCAACATTGAAAGGTAATTTTTTAACGTAGCCATCTTCAAACTTTTTAGTTTTTTCTTTGCTGCAAAGTTGGCTATCCAATGTTAGGTGAATTGGAGATAAATATTAATTTATCATGAAATAAGTAAGGATAAGGTTAGGAATTTGTTAATTGTAGGTGACCCCGAGTTTTCGGAAAATGGATTGCAGCAACCATAAGGGCCCAATCAGCAGGAAGCGCAGATCTTCAAGGAAGGAAGGTTTTTTCCCTTCGATCTTGTGGCCGATAAACTGAAGGATCCAGGCGGCAACGAAAACAATAGCGAAAACCAGGGCGGGCTGTGCAACGCTAAGCTCAACGCGCACGATGAAATAGGACATGATACCGACGACGATGACCATCGCCACAGCCATGGGCCTGGAAAGGGTCCAGTAATAATAGATTGAAAAGGCAATCACAAAACTGGCCCAGTTTAAAAAAGTGGTATTCAATGGAAATGGGATCATCCATATGAGGCCAAGCAGACTGAACATGATCAGCGGGACCGCCACCCAATGAATGGCCTTGTTCACCGGATTCCGGTGATGTTCTTCGTATCGATCAATGTATTGCTGAAGTTCACTCATTACTCAACATTCGTCCCGGGCAAACCAGGACCTGTCTGGCAGGACTATTTCGCGTAAGAGACGGCCCGGGTTTCGCGGATGACTGTTACCTTCACCTGGCCGGGATAAATCATTTCGTTCTGAATCCGGTTAGAGATATCAAAAGCAAGCATTTCGGCCTGCTGGTCTGAGATCCGCTCACTTTCCACGACCACACGCAGCTCCCTGCCCGCCTGTATGGCGAAGCTTTTTTCTACGCCCTGGTAGGAAAGCGCCAGGTCTTCCATTTCCTTCAGCCGCTTGATGTAGCTTTCTACCACTTCGCGGCGCGCACCCGGCCGGGCGCCTGAGATGGCGTCGCAAACCTGTACCACCGGAGATATCAGGTTGGTCATTTCTACCTCGTCATGATGGGCGCCGATAGCATTGCATACTTCCGGGTGCTCTTTGTATTTTTCGGCCAGCTGCATACCAAGAATGGCGTGCGGCAGATCGGGATTATCTTCGGGAACTTTTCCAATATCATGCAACAGCCCGGCCCGCTTGGCTCTTTTCACGTTCAGTCCCAGTTCAGCAGCCATGCTTGCACACAGGTTGGCTACTTCTCTGGAGTGTTGCAACAGGTTCTGACCATATGAAGAACGGTAGCGCATGCGGCCTACCATGCGGATCAGTTCCGGGTGAAGTCCATGGATCCCTAATTCGATCACAGTCCGTTCTCCGATCTCAACAATTTCCTCTTCCAGCTGTTTTTTCGTTTTGGACACCACCTCCTCGATGCGCGCCGGATGAATACGGCCGTCAGTGATCAGTCGATGCAGGGCCAGTCGGGCGATCTCCCGGCGTACCGGGTCAAAACCGGAAAGAATAATAGCTTCAGGTGTATCGTCCACAATGATTTCCACACCAGTGGCTGCTTCCAGCGCCCGGATATTACGTCCTTCCCGCCCGATAACGCGACCTTTGATCTCATCATTCTCAATATTGAAAACCGAAACAGTGTTCTCGATGGCGGACTCGGTCGCCGTCCGTTGAATGGTCTGGATAACGATCTTCCTTGCTTCTTTCGAGGCGGTGAGGCGGGCTTCCTCCACAATGTCCTTGATGGATGCCATTGCCTTGGTCTTGGCTTCATCCTTCAACGCTTCTACCAGTTGACCCCTGGCTTCCTCCACGGAAAGACCGGATATTTTTTCAAGCTGCAGCACATGCTGGTTCTTCACCTCGTCGATCTCGGTCTTTTTCTTCTCGAGTATTTCTAACTGCCGGCTAAGATTTTGCTTTTGATTATCAAGCTCTTGTTCCTTCCGGCTACTGTTTTCCATCTTCTGGTTCAGGGATTGTTCCTTCTGTTTCAGGGAATTCTCACGCTGGGAGAAGGCCTGGTTCTTTGAGGACAACTCCTTTTCGTGTTCGGCCTTTAGTTGAAGGAACTTCTCCTTCGCTTCCAGCAGCTTGTTCTTTTTAACGATCTCGGCTTGCGCATCTGCTTCTTTCAGTGCTTGTTTGGCTTTATTCTTGGCCTGCATTTCCTGCTTTCGAAAGAGTTTCCGCAACAGTAAACGGTCCAGGATAACACCCGCAACAAGGCCCAGGAAGATATATAAAAATAATAGCTGATCCATAACTAATTTAAATAAAAAACCGCAATTAAACTCCTATAGCACCATGTATTGAAAAAACCTTTTACAAAAGATTAAGGTCTGCGGCTGTTTCTGCGAATCCGTTGCCGGTCTCCCATACGCAGCCTGCCACGGCCTTTTGAATATTCAAGCCTAGGTTTTTAATAGTGACACTACAGAACTTAACTGCGGTTAAATTCTTATAAATTAGCTATGTTAAAGAACATTTTTATCAGAAAGATATGCGTCCAGCCTCCCGTGTAATACCTTCAACTGGTCAGATAAACCATTGTCTTCAATGATCTTTTTGTCATCATATTTCAGTGCAACCGTTCCATAATGTAACAGGCTCATGGACAAAAGGTCCTGTTTATCCCGCACATCATACATCTGCTGCAATGATCGCATATGTTCGTTAATGTTTTTGGCCGCTTTCCGAATATCCTCCTCTTCCTGCATGTCCACCTTCATTGGATATACACGGTCAGCGATATTTATTTTTATGGAAATCTCTCCCATTCAGCTAATGAATCACTATTATGAAAAACCCTATCTATTTAACAGGTTAATACACTTGTCTATTTCCCGCACAAATTCGTTAATTTTTTGCTTAATGTCAATACTTTTCTCAGAATTATCTGATACAGAGCGCGCTAACTTCAACACCCGGATTCTCTCTTCTTGTTCCTTCAAGGTGGCCTGTTGCTGCTTTAGTGTGGTCTGCATCGCTTCATACTGCTCCTTCAGTTCTGTCCGTTCCACTTCCAGCGAATCGCAGTAAGCCATCAGCGTACCGATCTTCTTTTCAAGTGATGCAAGTTGTGAAGCAATTTCAGCCATAAGACTTCATTTATTTTCTGATCTCTACCCCTTCGTTTTCAAAGGCATTGATTAGACGCTGCATCACCTGATCTACCTGCTTGTCTGTTAACGTCTTTTCATCATCCCTTAATACAAAGCTCAGCGCATATGACTTTTTTCCATCGGGAAGGCGTCCTTGCTGATCATTTTTCGGAGTGTATTTATCAAATATACTAACTTCCTTCAAAATCCTGGTTTCTGCATGAGAAGCAAGTTGTTTTAACCGATCGAAACTTGTTCCGTCGCTTACCAAAAGGGATAAGTCGCGCCTTACCGCCGGGTATCGCGACACTTCCTTATAAGTAACCCGGTGCTCTTTCCGGAGTTGCATCAGGTAGTCCCAGTCAACTTCGGCATAGAACACAGGCATTTCAATGTCAAAAGCAGCGCTCAACTTTCCGGAAATCTGTCCCGAATGGACCAGTCTTTTGCCGCCCTGCCGCCACTCCCAGGCATCTTCTAAATGGCCGGATCTTAGAGGCTGGAACGCTTCGGGCCGGATGCCGGCTTTTTGTAATACCGCTTCGGCAA
>DATCYD010000317.1:0-13970 GCA_036570465.1 Anseongella sp. | reverse complement strand
AATTATTTTAGTAAACAAATTTCTATAAACAGAATGGGTTATATTGCCGGAAATCTGAAATACCTTCGGAAAAAGATTGGATTTACTCAGCAGCAACTTGCTGATAAACTGAATGTTAAAAGGCCTGTGATAGGTGCTTATGAAGAATCAAGAGCCGAGCCGAAAACCGAATTGCTTCTTGCAATTGCTACTTTATTTAGTATCACTGTGGACGAACTCGTGGGCGAGACACTCAGTGACCGGTTCTTCGAACAGAAGAAAAAGCAGGAAGAGCAGGAACAATTTAATATCGGAAAGCAATTGAAGGTACTCAGTATTACTGTTGACCCGAGCGATAAGGAGAATATTGAACTGGTTCCGGCTAAAGCCAGTGCAGGGTACCTGAACGGTTACGCTGACCCCGAGTTCATCGCAGAGCTTCCAAAGTTTCACCTGCCGATGATGAAGGGCGGCACCTTCCGGGCATTTGAAATAAAAGGGGACTCCATGCTTCCCCTGCATTCCGGAACAGTGGTCATTGCCGAATATGTGGATAACTGGAACCATTTAAAATCAGGAACCACTTGTGTGTTCCTTACCAGAAATGATGGTCTTGTGTATAAGCGCGTTCAGAACAAGCTGCGTGAACAAAAAGCATTCCGCCTGGTATCTGATAACAAGGCTTATGATCCCTATATGGTACCTGCCGCTGAAGTCATGGAAGTTTGGAAGGCCCGGGCATTTATCAGCACCCATTTCCCCGAACCGGAAGAAGAACCTTCGCTTGAAAAACTCACCCGGATGATGCAGCATCTGCAAAAATCGGTCACCAACCTGAAAACTGAAGGAGAAGCTTAAAACCGAAGCCGGCTTCAGGTCTTTCCGGGATCGCTGGCATTTCGGTCAAATGAAAATGCCCAGCAGGATGCCGAAAATGAACAGTACCGGCGCCGGAATACGGGTAAGGCTTAACAATATAAAAGTAAGCAGGGCAAGCCCAACCGGCAGCCAACCGACAGCGATGGGTTCAAACATAATGATGGCGGCAGCGATCATCAGTCCTACGGCCACCGCATTGACGCCTGCCATGGCATTCTTAATCCGCGTAATTTTTTTCAGGCTTTCCCAAAAGGGAATGATAAACAGGATCAGGATAAGACCTGGCAGGTTAATCCCGATCATGGCCACCAGGCTTCCCGTAAGCTGACCGGCTATCCCCTGACCTTTCATTGCCATTCCGCCCACATAAGAAGTAAAGGAAAAAGTAGGGCCGGGAACAATTTGCTGCAGAGCGAATCCTGATAGGAAATCCTGTGAGGTCAGGTAACCCTTCAACTCCACAAACTCAGTATATAACAGGGGAACCAATACCTGGCCACCGCCGAAAATCAATGCGCCATTCCGGTAGAAATTCTCAAAAAGCCGGACCGGAAGTGAAAAAAAGGAACTCCGGTTAATGATCGCTCCCAATAATGCGAACAAAACAAGGATACCAAAGAAAGCTGCCACCTTTTTTCGATTCACATTGACAATCAAAGTTTCTTCCAGTTCTCGTTCTTCTTTGTTCCGGTATAAAAATGAGGAAAGCATTCCTCCGCCAATGATCAGTAGCGGAAACAGATACGGAGATTTGAATATAATGGTAGTCAGGGCAGCAACGAGCGCCACCGCTACTGAGAATGGTGTTTTAATGATCTTTTCAGCCAACAGTACGGCCGCATAACACACAAAGCCTACCGCCATCGGTTCAATGAACCTGAAAAGCCGGGCGAAACCGATATCAGGTGAGAGCGAGGAAATCAAGAGGGCCGCCGCCGTCATCAACGCGGCCGGTGGAAGCAGCCAAATCAGCGCACTCAACACGGCTAGTTTGGTTCCACCCTGTTTGTAGGCGATGGCGGCAACAGTCTGTGTGGAGGCAGGCCCCGGGAGCATCACGCAAAGGGCATTTAGTTCCATCAGTTCTTCTTCGGTAAGGTAACCCCGGTTTCTTACAAATATCCGCAACATCATGGCCAGGTGCGCCTGTGCACCGCCGAAGGAAGTAAGGGTAAAAATCAATACATCCTTTAAGAATATGATCTTCCGTTTGCTCAATGGGGATACAAAATGATGGCCTAAGTTAAGTGAAACCAGCTATTCCTGCAACAGGTTACGGGCCGCCTCCAGTTCCGAGCGTGTGCGGTGATTTTTTTGTTCCATCGCCACGACAATGCCCTTATCATAGGTTTCAATGGCATCAGGGAAACGCCCAAGCTCTTCGTACAATTTTCCAAGATGATAATAGGTGCCCAGGTAGTCAGGATGTTCCTCCAACAACTCCTTAAAATAGGTAAGGGATGCGGTTTGATCCCCGGCTTTCAGATGTTCGGTTGCAAGTGCATATTTGAGGAAAGGATCATCTGGCTGATCTGCAATGAATTGCCTCAACTGCTCCAATCTTGTATTCTTCATTCTTATACCTGTTTCTTATCTTTGGGTTCTGTAGTAAACCAAAGGCGCTAAATGAAAATCCTCGTATGTATCAGCAGCGTGCCTGATACGACCACAAAAATAACCTTCACATCCAACAATACGGAATTTAATACGTCAGGAGTCCAGTTCATCATCAATCCCTATGATGAAATTGCCCTGGCCCGTGCACTGGAAATTGCCGAAGGCGGGGATGGCACGGTTACCGTTATTCATGTAGGCACTGCCGAAGCCGACCCTGTCATCCGTAAAGCACTGGCAATGGGGGCCGCAAATGCCATTCGTGTGGACGCCCCTTCCCGGGATGCTTTTTTTGTTTCCCGTCAAATTGCTTCCGTAGCAGAAAAAGAAGGTTATGATTTCATTTTGTGCGGTCGTGAATCGATTGATTACAACGGTGCACAAGTGGGTCCTATGATTAGTGAATGGATGAAAGTCCCATCTGTTTCTGCCGTGAAAAAGATAAATATCAATGAGGGGAAGGCTCTTCTGGAACGGGAAATAGAAGGCGGCAGGGAAATTGTTGAAACATCCCTGCCTTTTGTTGCCAGTTGTAGTGAAGGAGTAGCCGAAGTGCGCATTCCGAACATGCGGGGAATTATGACAGCGCGTACCAAGCCTTTACAAGTAGTGCCTGCTGAAGACGTGCCCCGGCTTCAGGAAACGGCCTCATTCAGCGTACCGTCTGCCCGCGGGGAAGTTACCCTGATTGATGCCAGCGAACCCGAAAAGCTGATCCAGCTGCTACGCGAAGAAGCAAAAGTGATTTGAACACATGGCAGTTATCACATATATAGAACACACCGGTGACCGGTTTAAAAAACCGGCGCTTGACACGCTTTCCTACGCCAGGGAAGTGGCCGCTCTGGCAAGCACGACACTCACAGTGGTCTCCATTGGCAATGTCCCGGATGCCGCACTGGAAGAACTGGGGAAATACGGAGCCACCCGTGTACTGAAAGCTACCGGAGAAAAATGCAATACATATGACAGCCAGGCTTTTGCCGGCATCCTGTCAGCAGCTGTAGAGAAAGAAAATGCCGGTATTATTATTCTTTCCGGCTCCCTTTCAGCCAGCGGGCTTGCCCCCCGCCTGGCAGTCAAACTAAATGCAGCCCTGGTGACGGAGGTAACCGGTTTACCGGAAATTAACGGACAACAAGTGACCGTGCAACGAAATGCCTTTTCCGGCAAAGCCTTTGCCACAGTCAAAACCAACGCCGGAGTAAGCATCCTCACGCTGGCCCCCAATGCATTCACTACAGTTCCGAGGGAAGAAAAGGTAGAAATAGTTCCATTTAATTCTTCTCCTGCCAACGATATTCCGGCCGTAATAGTTAAGGAAACCTCCCGGGAAACCAGCGCTGTCTCACTGCCTGATGCCGAACGGGTCATTTCCGGTGGACGCGGCATGAAAGGACCGGAAAACTGGGGCATGCTGGAAGAATTAGCAACACTTCTTGGTGCCGCAACAGCTTGCTCCAAGCCCGTATCCGATGCCGGCTGGCGCCCTCACGCCGAGCATGTGGGTCAAACCGGCATTACTATTGCACCGGATCTTTATCTGGCAGTTGGCATTTCCGGGGCTATTCAGCACCTGGCAGGCGTCAGCGCTTCCAGGGTGATTGCCGTCATCAACAAAGATCCGGAGGCTCCGTTTTTCAAAGCTGCCGATTACGGAATCGTGGGAGATGCCTTCGAGGTCGTACCCAAACTTATAGAAGCCCTCAAAAAAGGGGATTAAACCGTTCCTATTAGAGAAAATGAAGAAGATCCGCTTAGATATCGTGGGCTTATCCTATAGTCAGACTCAGTCCGGTGCCTATGCGCTGGTACTGGGTGAAATGAATGGCCGGCGCAGGCTCCCCATTATTATCGGGGGCTTTGAAGCACAAGCCATTGCCATTGAGATCGAAAAAATGACTCCTACCCGCCCCCTGACTCACGACCTGTTCAAATCATTTGCCCAATCATTTAGCATCCAGATACAGGAAGTGATCATTTATAATTTGGTGGATGGTATATTTTATGCCAAACTGATCTGTATCGGCGGCAGTAAACAACAGGTGGAGATTGACGCCCGTACCTCAGACGCCATCGCCCTGGCAGTACGCTTCGATTGTCCGATCTTTACCTATGAATTCATTCTGGCCACAGCAGGCATTGTTGTAGAAGGTAACGACTTTGCCTTTCTTGGTAAAATTGAGGGACAGGAAGATCAAGCCGAAGTCACTTCCGGGAGCAAAACTAACCTTTCCCAGTTAAGCGATGAAGAGCTTAAAAAACAACTGAAGGATTCCCTCAACGAAGAAGCATACGAAAGAGCTGCCCGGATCCGGGATGAGCTATCCAAGCGACGAGGTTCTAACTAAACTCGTCCAAGCCTTTGAAATCACGGGCGCCGGAACCAACGTAGATCTGACGGGGACGACCAATGGGCTCGCGGTTCTCACGCATTTCCTTCCATTGGGCAACCCAGCCAGGCAGGCGGCCTAAAGCGAACAAAACAGTGAACATCTCGGTAGGAAAACCCAGGGCCCGGTAAATGATGCCGGAATAAAAGTCAACATTCGGATATAACTTTCTGTCAACAAAGTAACTGTCTTCCAGAGCGGCCTTTTCAAGACGCTTGGCGATTTCCAGTACCGGATCATCAATCCCCAGTTTTTCAAGGATATCATCGCAGGCTTTTTTGATGATCTTCGCCCGCGGGTCAAAATTCTTATAAACACGGTGTCCAAAGCCCATGAGACGGAAACTATCGTTTTTGTCCTTGGCCTTTTTCACCCATTTATCAACGTCTCCTCCGTCCTGACGGATCAACTCCAGCATTTCGATCACCGCCTGATTGGCGCCACCGTGAAGCGGTCCCCATAAGGCGGCAATGCCAGCAGATACTGAAGCATAAAGGTTGGAATTGGAAGAACCCACAATGCGCACCGTAGAGGTGGAACAATTTTGTTCATGATCAGCATGCAGGATCAGTAGTTTGTTCATAGCGCTGACCACCACCGGATCCACATCGTATTCTTCGGTCAGATGTCCGAACGTCATGTAGAGGAAATTCGACACATAATCCAGTCTGTTCTTGGGGTACATGTAGGGATGTCCCATCGATTTCTTGAAAATCCAGGAAACAATGGTAGGCATTTTGGCCAGCAGCTTGATAATGGTCTGATCAATCTCCTCTTCGCTCATGTCAGAATCCAGCGATTCGGGATAAAAGGTGGAAAGTGAGCAGACCAGGGCAGCCAACTGTCCCATGGGATGAGATTTGGAAGGATAGCCGTCGAAAAATTTCTTCATATCCTCATGAATGAGGGTATGTTTATTGATTTTGTTCTGGAAGTCTTCCAATTGTTTTCTATCGGGAGATTCGCCGTAAATCAACAGGTAGATGACCTCGGGAAAGGTCGCTTTTTCAGCTAACTGTTCGATGGGATAGCCGCGATAACGCAGTATTCCATTCTCTCCATCCAGGAAGGTAATGGCGCTTTGAGTAGAACCGGTATTCTTATATCCCGGGTCAATGGTAACCAGACCGCTCTCTGCTCTCAGCTTTGAAATATCAATGGCTTGTTCTTCTTCGCTTCCGGTAATTATGGGAAGTGTATAAACGTTCTCCCCAACTTTCAATTCTGCGTTTTCTGACATAGTTCTTTTTGGTGTGTGCCAAATTTATGTTTTTTTGCCGTGATTTTAAAGGCCAGTGAGGTTTTAAACGTGGATTTTCTCCGAATGTTTCGCGATTTCAGCCGAAATATCCAGAATGTTCCGGAAAGAATCGAATAAAGACTGCAGCAGCGAGAGTTCTTCTTGATTTTTTGTGTTGTGACGATCTGCCCTCACTTCATTCAAGCGTTCAGCAGCCAATAAGTGCAGCTTTTGATCCAGCAGGCGAAATTCTTCCGGTAATTCTATCACGATGGGGCCTGTATCTTCCCCCTTCAGATTTTTTCCTGCCTGCTCCAGCAAGGCAAGTACTTTTTCAATAACAAGCTCAAAGCCCTTTTGTTCGAACGTCTCCGGTTTACGGTTCAGAAAAACTGTCAGGGTTGCAATATGCGAAGAAAGCGTATGATTCAGCACCACAAACGAATAAATCTCCGAGGCGCTCTTATGTTTACTTTTAGGCTCAGAAAGCATGCGTTGAAGAGCCGATGCAATATTAGCCGTACTCACATGCACTTGCTTCCGGGCCAGTTTATAGGCTGTCTTTGATAAGGGTTGTCCGGTGTAAGCACGCGCAACCTGCTTGAAATACTCCCGGTTAGCCTCCAGGATTTCGGGCAGATAGGTTTTAAGTTGCTGATGTTCCCAGCTGGGCCATAGCAGATAACTGGCTAAAAAAGCGATACCACCTCCAATCATCGTATCCATGACCCGTTCCTGAACCACATCAAAATTACCAGGATCAATCAGTTGGAAGAGGATCAGCACATAGGGTGTAATGAAGACAACAGCAATCCGGTAATTATAGGTAATAAAGGTAAATGCCAGAAAAATAAACAACAGAAGAAAACCTATTAATACGGCAGGGTTATGCACCAACAGCAGAATGCCCACGCCGGCCAATCCTCCCAGCACGGTTCCTGCCAGTCGTTCATAGATTCGTTTTTTTGTCGAACCAAAGGCTGGTTTCATAATGATAATAACCGTCATCAGGATCCAGTAACTATGATCCTGGGCGATGATCAGCGATACCAGATAACCGGTCACAGCCGCCAGGGTCAAGCGCAGGGAGTGCCGGAACGAACTGGAATCGAAGGTCAGGTTATTCCTGAATATATGCAGGTCGTAACGCTGATGAGTGGTAAACCGGTTCAATTCCATGTCCTGTCCCATGGATGAACGCACCTCCTTGCTGTGAGGATGCGTATAATGATGCAGCATCCGGATCTTGCCCGTGATAGCAGCGGCATTTCGCAGAATATTCTTTAATGCGATAAATTCCTCGATCGTATCGCTGTTGAGCAATTCTTCCTTCAGATCGTCAACCTCATGACGCACCTCTTCAATCTCTTTCTGAAGATTCACCACCGGGTAGGAACGGGAATTGCTCACGACCGCGGAAGCAATATTTTCCAGCTCATCAGCCATCAAAAAGATCAGCTGCCGGTAACGTTGTAAGATCCCGGTAGATTCAAAACGTTCATGCAACAGGCGATAATCGATGTGAGAAGCCATGGATTGTTCCAAAATGTCCACCGTTTCTACAAAGATCATGACCAGGGAACGGCTGATACTGTTACTACCCTGGATGGCCGAACGCCGCTTCAACAATAACTCCCGGACTTCTTCCTGTTTCTCGCTGATCTTCACTTGAATATCCACCAGATTCTTAAAGTTTTGGTCCAAATCAGGATGATCTTCATAAAAGGAGGCTTTGATGCGCATGTATTCAGCGGTCTCAAGCAGGCAATCTGCCAGGCCCTGACGGGCCGAAAAATAAGGGCGAATTTGCCACAAGACTACCGAAAGCAGGAAATACCAGGTGCCACCACTCAGCATAAAAGCGGCATATTCCAACGCCTGTGATACATCCCGGGTACCTTCAATGGAAAACACCATGGCTAGCAGGCAGGCGGTGCCGATATTGGATGCCCGGCCGCCATAGATTGAAAACATGGAGAATACAAGGCAGAAAAGAATGATCACTCCGAATAACAGGAAAGTGGAAGCAGTGGCCAGTCCGGTCAGGAACGACACCAAAAACATCAGAACGCCGCCGATCACCATCCCATTCCGTTTCCTGGAAAGGGTTCCGGGAACATCCGAAATACCTACACACAATGCCCCCAGCGAGGCAGTAATACCGGAAACAAACAAATCCTGGCCGGCCAGAACAACGGCAGGAACCGTCACCCCCAGGGTCATCCGCAAGCCGTAACTGATATAACGGCTATTCAAAAAAAGAAGGAAGCGACGGAATACATCATCCATATCCTGAATATGCACTAAAAATGCGATGGTTGAAAATTAACGACTGGCAGCCAGACCGCCAAAAGAATCCTTACCTTTCCTTTTTTCACCTATTTTTCTGAAATGACTGGGAGTTAAACCGGTTACCTTTTTAAACTGCGCTGAAAGATGGGCCACACTGCTATAGTCCATTTGAAAAGCAATCTCGCTTAAAGAAAGCTCCCCATAAGCCAATAGCTCCTTTACCCGTTCCGTTTTCTGGAGGATCATGTATTTTTCAATCGTCAGATTTTCCGTCATAGAGAACAGATTGCTCAGGAAACTATAATCATGGCCCAGTTTCCGGGCAAGATACGTCGAATTATTCTCATGTGCACTCTTATCGGCGCCCCCTGACTGAACCATCTCAATGATCAGGAGTTTCAGCTGCTCTACCAACCGTTGCCGGCGGTCATCCAGCAGTTCGAATCCACTTTGTTCAAGAACCTGCCTGACTTTCGCAAGCTCATCATCGGAAATATCACGGGCAAACCCAGCTTCTCCCATATCCACCTCGCTGACAGGCAGCTCCAACCCCTCAAGCTCCTCCCTGACCACCCGAATACATCGGGGACAGACCATATTCCTTATGTATATCTTATTTCGCACCTGTATAAATTTTCATATATTTAGCGACTATTTTGCAGCATTATATGAGATATTTTAAAAAACAGCTCTTAACACAAACAGTTCTACCTGTCTTTTTGATTTCCCTGGGTAGCATTTCTATTGTCGCAGCTCAGGAAAAGCCGGCTGATTATGTTCAGGAGATTCCCGGTACTCCTGTAAATTTTAAGATGATGGGAATTCCCGGCGGCGAATTTTCCATGGGAAGTCCCGCAAGCGAGGCCGGCCGTGAAGCAGATGAAGGTCCCCAGCGGAGCGTCCGGCTTGCCCCCTTTTGGATGGGACAGTATGAAATCACCTGGGATATTTATGAAATGTTCGTTTATAAAAACTACGAAGCCCAGAAAAGCAGCACCCCTGTGAGCCCTCAGGCCGATGCAGTCACCCGCCCTACCAAGCCCTATGTGGATATGACATTTGGGATGGGCAAGACAGGACATCCGGCCATTGGCATGACCCAATATGGCGCTATCCAGTTTTGCAAGTGGTTATATGCAAAAACAGGCGTCTTTTACCGCCTGCCAACCGAAGCGGAATGGGAATACGCCTGCCGGGCCGGTTCGGAAAATGCTTATTCATTTGGCAATGATCCTGCCGGTTTGGGCGAATACGCCTGGTTCGGGGATAACAGCGATGGCAAAACACAGGTAGTCGGGCAAAAGAAACCAAACGCCTGGGGCCTGTATGACATGCATGGCAATGTGATGGAATGGACTGCCGATCAGTACCTGGCCGATGCTTATTCGAAGACGAATAAAACACTGGAAAACCCCCTGGTCGTGCCTGTGGAATTATACCCCCGGGCAGTCCGCGGAGGTTCGTTCATCGATGATGCCGCCGCCCTGCGATCGGCCAACCGGATTCCTTCTGACCCTGTGTGGAAACAGATTGATCCGCAAATACCGAAAAGCGACTGGTGGTTTACCAGTGCTATTTTCCTTGGCATGCGCGTTGTCCGGCCGGCTGTACAACCATCTAAAGAAGAGATTGAAGCCTATTATAATGTAGAACCCATCCCAGATATTTAAAATTTAAAAACTTTATCCATGCAAAAAAAATCCATACAAGCTGATGCAGCAAGTGACAGGAGAACCTTCCTGAAAGCTTCTGCCCTATTGGCCGGAGGAACTGTCTTAAGCACAATGCCCTTCGCTGGAGGCGCCTATGCCGGCGCTGTAAACGACGAAATAAAGATCGCCCTGATTGGCTGCGGTGGCCGTGGCACGGGCGCCGCGGTACAGGCCCTTACCACCAAACACAACCTGAAACTGGTAGCCATGGCGGATGCTTTCAGCGACCGTCTTGATAACTGCTATAACCTGTTGACGAAAAAATATCCTCAAAAAATTGATGTCCCGAAAGAACGTCGGTTTGTGGGATTTGACGCGTATAAGAAAGCAATCGCCGAAGCCGATGTGGTGTTGATCGCTACCCCGCCGGGATTCCGTCCCATCCATTTTGCCGAAGCGATCAGCAACAATAAACATGTATTCATGGAAAAACCGGTGGCTACTGACTCACCAGGTATCCGTAGTGTACTGGCTACCGCCGAAGAAGCAAAACGAAAAAAACTGAATGTAGTCGTTGGGCTTCAGCGCCATTACCAGTTCAACTACCGCGAAACCATGAAGCGACTGCACGACGGTGCCATTGGCGATGTGGTAGGCGGACAGGTATTCTGGAACAGCAGCGGTGTCTGGGTACGCCCCAGGGAGGCCGGTCAGACAGAAATGGAATATCAGATGCGGAATTGGTATTATTTCAACTGGCTCTGTGGTGACCATATTACTGAGCAGCATATACACAACATCGATGTAGCCAACTGGGTCAAGAAAGGCCATCCGGTTAAGGCCGAAGGCACCGGCGGCAGGCTGGTACGTACCGGCAAAGATAACGGAGAGATCTTCGATCATCATGTGGTACTGTTTCACTACGAGGACGGAAGCATCATTCATAGTGAATGCCGCCATTTCCAGGGTTGCCATAACCGGGTGGATGAATCATTCCAGGGCACAAAAGGACGTACATTCCTCAGTGGCGACAATAAAGGTGTGATCTGGGATGCCAAAGGAAACCCCATTTACGATCACAAGGCTGACGGAGACCCCAACCCATACCAGCAGGAACACAATGAGCTTTTTGCTGCTATCGTGGCCGGAGAATTCAAATTCGCCGATGCGGAAAATGCAGCCCATAGCACCATGACCTCCCTGCTTGGAAGGTACGCCACTTATTCCGGACAGGTTGTTAACTGGAACGATGCCATTAATTCAGAAATCAGCCTCCTCCCGGATGCCTTCACCTGGGATACCAAACCAAAGGTGTTACCGAACGAAGATGGTTATTACCCGCACGCCATACCGGGTCAGACACAGGTCATATAATGAGGATCCGCTGAGATCACCAACACAAAGATCATAGAATACCGGCCGTAAATGCACCAGGCAGGCATGGCCGGTATTTTATCCCTTTTTCTTATTGATTTTACAATCTTCCTCCTATTTTTGCAGCTCAGAAACCGTGTAGTTCTGAGACGCGAGACGATTCAATGGATGCAAGACCCCGGAAGTATATAACGACTAAGCGACTGGATAACCTGTTCCTTGAACTGGCCGGAATTTATGCTTTCACCATAAAATTCTTCAGGGAAGCATTTCTTCCTCCCTACGAGTTCAGGGAATTCATCAAACAATGTTATCAGGTCGGTTATAAATCGTTGCCATTGATATCGCTCACCGGTTTTATTACCGGTATCGTATTTACCAATCAATCCCGTCCCTCCCTGGCCGATTTTGGCGCTACTTCCTGGCTGCCGGCATTGATTTCCATTGCGATTATACGCGCCCTGGCACCGCTGGTAACGGCCCTGATCGCAGCCGGCAAGGTAGGTTCCAACATCGGCGCCGAGCTGGGCTCTATGAAAGTAACCGAGCAGATTGATGCAATGGAAGTATCGGGAACCAACCCGTTTAAGTTTTTGGTGGTATCCCGTGTACTGGCCACGACCCTGATGATCCCTGTGCTTACCATGTACACCGGATTTGTCGCCCTGCTGGGTGGTTATTTAAATGTACATCAGAATGAACTCACCAGTTTCGCCAGCTTTTTCAATGACGTATTTGAAGCCATCTCATTCCTCGATATCTTCTCCACCCTTATAAAATCCATCGCCTTCGGTTATACGATTGGTATCACCTCCTGTTATACAGGTTACCACTCATCCAAAGGCACCGAAGGAGTGGGAAAAGCAGCGAACTCAGCGGTGGTTGCTTCCATGTTTTTAATATTTATTGAAGAAATCCTGATCGTCACGGTGGTCAATTACCTTCGGGTTTCCTGATAAAGCACAAAATGAAAAGAACCGCCGCCAAAATAGACAGGAACCAGGCCGTGATTACCATCCGCGGACTGAAAAAGTCATTCGGCGAAATGGACGTGCTCCGTGGCATTGACGCCGATCTTTATCAGGGAGAGAACCTGGTAGTACTGGGCCGGTCCGGAACAGGGAAATCAGTGCTGATAAAGATCATTTCCGGACTTCTGAAACCGGATCAGGGACAAGTTACCGTATTAGGCAAGGAAGTAGCCAGTCTGTCCGGGAGTGAACTGCAGGAACTTCGAAAAAAGATTGGTTTCTCCTTTCAAAACAGCGCCCTTTATGACAGCATGACCGTGCGCGAAAACCTGGAATTCCCCCTGGTAAGGAACCTCCGCCATTTAAGGCGGCAGCAGATAAATCATGCAGTCGAAGAAGTGCTGGAGGCTGTCGGACTTTCCCAGGCAATCAATCAAATGCCTTCCGAGTTGTCAGGTGGACAAAAGAAACGGATCGGCATTGCCCGTACGCTCATTATGAAGCCGGAAATCATGCTTTACGATGAGCCTACAGCCGGACTGGATCCCATCACCTGTACCGCCATCAACGCCCTGATCAACCAGGTACAAAAGCAGTACAACACCAGTTCCATCATCATTACACACGACCTTACCTGCGCCAAGTCCACCGGCGACCGTATTGTCATGCTTTTGGACGGAGAGTTCCAGCGGGAAGGAACCTTCGAAGAAGTATTTGACACAACTGACGAAAGAGTAAAGCACTTTCACGACTACAATTTTACAGAATAGAACACATGAAGAAGGCAGATAATAAAAGAGCGGTCATCGTTGGTATATTCGTAACCATCGGTATCATCATCCTGGTAACGGGGATTCTTATTCTGGGTGGCAAGCAAAAAGCCTTTGTAAAAAGCATAACGCTTAGTTCGGCATTCGAAGACGTAGAAGGACTCACCGCCGGGAACAACGTCTGGTTCTCCGGAGTTAAGATCGGCACTATCAAAGAAGTCCGGTTTACAGGAATCGCCAAGGTTCAGATCAAAATGGACATAGAAGCAAAAGTGCGGCAATACATCCGCAAAGACGCCCTCGCCTCCATCAGCTCTGATGGCTTTATCGGCAGCAAGATCATCGTTATTCATGGAGGCACCCCTTCTGCCCCACCTGTTGAAAGCGGAGATACCCTTCGTGCCGAAAGCCCCGCCGATATGATGGAAACCCTCCAGGTCAACAACCAGAACCTGGTCTCCATCACCGGCGATCTGAAAAAGATTACCGCCCGGATCGCTGACGGTCAGGGCACGATCGGAGCCCTGCTGAGTGATTCCACGCTGGCCGCTGACTTCCGAGCCATCGTAACAAGCCTCAGGACCACCGCCCACAATTCCGAGGCCGTTTCCACATCCCTCACAAAAATCACAAGTCAATTGAACCGCGAAGGCACTCTGGTGAATGATCTTCTTACAGATACCGTCTTATACGGAACCCTTCAGTCCGCCATCGCCCGCCTGGAAGACGCCAGCGAATCCGCCGCATCCATGACACAAAATCTCGAAGACGTCAGCCAAAAACTCGACGACCCCACAGGCACCATT
>DATCYD010000316.1:0-8162 GCA_036570465.1 Anseongella sp. | reverse complement strand
TTAAAGTAGATGCACTAAACCACTTTTAAGTAGTTGGGGTATTTGAGTGTGTTTTGTACAGGTAGTTATGCTGCCACTCCGCTGTACTCAAAGACGATTCAGGCCGCTTTAGCAGACGGTACGCAATGTAGGCTCTTGCTTATGTCATCCGTGTGGGACTAATACGCATAGAAATATCGTAACCGCAGCCCTCGTTTTTTAACCTTCATAATTATGGTACTCCGTAATAATCAGGTAATACCCATCCGGGTCTCTTACAGCGAATTCCATTTTCCCTGAGTTTGGGTTTTGGTGAGTGTCTTCCTGAATGGGGTAGTCCAATTCGGCAACATGTTGCCGTACCTTCTTCAGGTCATCTACCTTGAAGTAAAGAATGAGTCCGTTTCCGGGTGTAATATTCCGGTTTTTCATGGTCGGATGCTCATGCTCACCCCATTTATGCAGGCATATCAGCACCTGTCCGGGTTCGGATTCCAGGACGGCAAATTCGTCCCCGCCGTGGGTTCTGCAGCATCCGAATACAGCAATATACCATTCAGCGCTGGCATTCACATCTTTTACCGCGATTATCGGATCAATTTTAGTCATTTGCGTTCGTTTCCAAGGATGCTATCAAATATAGAACAAACTGACAAATGCCCGATCACCCTGTAAAGTTTTAACGCGATAGCCGCAGTATTTCCGATTAGTGTATTCCTGTTTCGGGAAATACAGACAACACACCGGGAAGTGCAGATACCTCATTTGCTAGTTCATGGGATACTTTTGCTATATAACCAAAAAGGAAATTTTATCATGGAACGTAAACACTTAACCTGGCTTTCTTTAGCAGCATTGCCACTCATTATGTCGGCATGTAAGGACGATGACGATAATCTTCCGCAAGTACCTGCATTGACCATTACCATAGAAAATGTGCTGGATTCCAAGCCATTGGTGGAATCGGGGACCTTCCAAAATGACGGAGCTGCGCCGGTGATCATGCCGGGGGAATCCATATCGTTCGAGTTTTCGGCCGCCAAGGGACAAACGGTCACCTTTGCAACGATGTATGGATGGTCAAATGACCTTTTCTTCGCGCCGGAGAACCCGGGAATTAAGTTATACGAGGACGACGGCACTCCAATAGAGGGTATTGTCTCTTCCCAAATCAAATTATGGGACAATGGTACCCGTATTAACCAGGCCCCGGGTGAAACGGTTATGCATCCTGGCACGGCGGAAGCTGCTCCCGGGAATATTACCGAAGTTGACGGAACAGATGCGCAGGGCAATGCTTACGTTGCCGCGTCGGAGCTGATGGAAGCTTCCCTGGAATACGATGGCAATTCAAGGTTTAAGCTGACGATCAGCAATACATCGGGGAGCACCGCGAACCCGACGCCCTTCAGTCCCGGCGTTTGGGCAATTTCCTACATTGCCGGAACCGATATTTTGAACCCTAACCCGCTTTATGAGGCCGGCAAACCCAGCGTTAACGGATTGACCAATGTCGCAGAGATGGGCGACGTGAGCGAACTCGGAGACTATGTTGCAGAGCAAACCGGAATTTTTACGCCGCTTTCTCCTGTGTTGGTGGTTGTGTACAAAGGCGAGGAGAACCCTATTTATAAAATGGGAGAAAAAGATCGTGGCGAAGGCTTGAAAGAACTGGCTCAAAAAGGGGATGCGTCGGGCCTGGCGGAGCACCTTAAAAGCGCCCCCGGCGTAAAAGAAGTTTATGTTTTGCCTGCTGCCAATACCACTGTCTTGTTGCCTAAAGTTGAAGGCCAGGCCGGGAGTAGTGTGTCCCAGAAATTGAATGCAGAGAAAGGAGACCGCGTGGCAATCGCTACCATGTACGGGTTTTCAAATGACTGGTTCTTCGCTTCCGGTGAAAATGGTGCGGATGCAACTGAAAAAGGAGACATATCGTCGTCAATCGGCTTGTTCGATAATGGAACGGCGATAAATCAGTTTCCCGGTGCTGGCCTTACCCAGGTTAACCTGGCTGGAACACCATTGGATGAAAGCAAAGTCATTGAAGAAGTTCCCAATCCGAATGCCTTTACCACCCTGCCGGATATCTCCGATATTGTAAAAGTTACTATTCAATAGTGCTCCGGATAAGAAATATCAGGTATCTAAAAAGTTAGGGATTGCCTACAAAGCTCCTGAAGAATATTGGAAAATGCTGCCGAAAACAACGGGCGGCGAGCAGTATTAAAAAAAACCTTTAATTTAGTGATCATGTCTGTTATCAAAGCGCGTAAATGGAATTTAAGCGGTAAAAAAGCATTTGTTACCGGCGGTTCCAAAGGCATCGGCAAAGCCATTGTATCGGAGCTGTTGGAATTGGGGGCCGAAGTTGTTTTTACGGCAAGAAACGCTGAAGATATTGAAAAAGCTGTAAAGCAGTTTGAACAAAAAGGTCGCCCTGTTTTTGGTCTTGCAGCAGACGGCGTCAAAAGCGATCACCGGCGCAGTACAGCTGACTGGATCGGCACCCACTGGGGACAACTGGATATTCTTGTAAACAATGCAGGCATTAATATAAGGAAACCCAGTAACGAATACCTTGCTGAAGAGTACAGGCTTGTAGTTGAAACTGACCTGATAGCTCCGTTCGAGTTAAGCAGAGAATTGTTCCCCTTATTGGAAAAGAGCGGGCGGGCTTCGGTCGTCAATATCGCATCGGTTGCCGGTATGATGGATGCACGGACCGGCGCCCCCTATGGCATGTCAAAATCCGGACTGATACAGCTTACACGTAATCTGGCCTGCGAATGGGCCCCGTACAATATTAGGGTCAACGCGGTGTCACCCTGGTTTACCCGGACTCCCTCTACCGGCAAAGTGTTGTCAGATCCGGATAAACTAAATAAAATTGTTTCCAGGACCCCTTTTGGGCGAATAGCAAAAGACGAAGAGATAGCCGGAGCGGTCGCTTTTCTTACAATGGACAAGGCCTCCTTTATTACCGGGCAAAACCTTGTTGTTGACGGTGGGGCTACCAGCAGTGTTTTATAGTATTTATGTATATACCAGTGCAATAAATGATCAGAGAATTTAGCGAAAGCCAAACATCCGGACGATTTGTAATGCATAGCAATAACAGGTCGTTTTCGGGTAAGGGGCTCAGCTGTCCCAGCCCGGAAGCTATAAATACCTTTGTTTACAATAAAGGCGATTCACAGGAAGTGGTCATTGACGAAATAAGCTACGTCATGCCGGCGCGGTGTATCCTTCCCTTGGTTTCCAATCAGCATTTCGTATTTGAACGTCCCGAATCGCTGACTGCCTGGCAGTTTAATCGTGATTTCTATTGCATCCTAGATCACGACGCCGAAGTAGGCTGCGTCGGCTTTCTTTTCTACGGAATCAAGCATCCCATGTTCATTAAATTAGATAAAGAAGCGGCCGATGATATGTCCCACCTGGAAAAAGTGTTTTCCAATGAGCTGTTACTGAAAGATAATTTTCAGGGAGAAATGCTGCGTACCCTTTTAAAGCGGGTAATTATAAAAACCACCCGGATTGCCAAACAGCAAAGTAAAAACTATAATCAGTTTCCCGATGAAAAAATGGATCTTATACGAAAATTCTCGCTGCTGGTCGAAGGGAACTTTAAAACCGAGCATGAAGTCCGGTTCTATGCAGCAGCGCTCAACAAGTCACCTAAAACACTCAGCAACACGTTCTTGCTCTTAAAACAGCCAGCGCCTTCCGTATTGATCCGGAACAGGATAATGCTTGAAGCGAAACGTTGCCTCCACTATACCGGTAAATCAGCCAAAGAAATTGCCTATGAGCTCGGCTTTGAAAGCCCGGCTCATTTCAGCAGGTTTTTCAAAAAGTATTCAGGAACGAATATCTCCGAATTCCGGGCTTAATTACCGATCTGTGAAAAATCTGTCTGCTCAAATTGCAATACCCTGTTTAATGCGGCAACCTTTCCTTTAACAGGCCGTAAAACCAGGTGCCCAATAATGCGCCAAAAATTACCACTAAAATAGGGAGATAGCCCGCTCCTATCAGGACGAACATTGGCCCCGGACAGGCTCCCGCCAGGGCCCACCCTAATCCGAACACGATACCGCCGATCAAATAGCGTGGAATGCACTTATCCTTATCGGGTATGACAATGAGATTACCACTGAGATCGGTTACTTTTTTCCTTTTAATGTACTGGATAATGACAATGCCCACCGCCAATGCTGAACCCATTAATCCATACATGTGGATGGACTGAAAATTGAACATTTCATAAATCCGGAACCACGACGCGGCCTCGGATTTGTACAGGACAATCCCGAAAAATGTTCCGATGGTCAGATAAACGAAGCTTTTCATGTGGTGTAGAAAATTAATGGGAAAAGGAGATGCACCATTATCAGTCCGCCTATAAAAAAACCAATGGTAGCGATCAGCGACGGCAATTGCAGGTTACTGATCCCGGAGATGGAATGTCCTGAAGTACATCCGCCCGCGTATCGCGCTCCGAACCCGACCAGCAATCCGCCTATCAACAATAAAGCCAGGGTCTTGGGCGAAGAAAATGCGTTATTACCAAATAACTCCGCAGGCAAATAGGCTTTTCCGGCACTTTCGAAGCCTGAGGTATGGAGTTGTTCAATCGTTTGGAGGTTAAGGTCGGGCACCTGATTATCGGATAGGAAATGAGCCGCCAAAAAACCTCCTATGAAGACCCCGGTCATCACCAGCAAATTCCAGCGCTGTGCTTTCCAGTCAAAACGGAAGAAGTCACTGGTCTTGCCCGCTCCGCACATCGTACACAATGTCCTCAGATTGGAAGACATTCCAAACGTTTTACCTGCATACAATAGCAAAAACATTGTTAAGGCAATTAATGGCCCGCCTACATACCACGGCCAGGGTGCTAAGATCCAATCCATAATTAATTTAATTTTTCTGGATTCTGTTAAAATTTAATAGTCATTTACTCAATGCCTCCCTTAGCGCTTCTATGTTTTTCTTTCCGCTTCCAATAAATATGTTGTCTCCAATGATAACTACCGGTCGTTTAAGAAATGTGTCATGTTCAAGTAGGTAATTCTTATAATCTTCCTCGGTAAGTTTTTTATCCTTCAAACCCAGCTCTTTATACTTTAATGCCCGGCGGCTGAAAAGCGCTTCGTAGCTGCCGGCCAGCTTTTGCATCTCGTCAATTTGTTCTGGCGTGATTCTTTTTGTGCGGATATCCTGCAGCTCAAACCCATTGTGCTGATCGATCCGGAGCTCCTTCATAATGCCCTCGCAGGTAGAGCAGGTGGTGAGATAATAAATCTTCTTCATAACTAACAAAGATAGGCGATGGAGGCAGAAGCATAAAAATATTTTTCCCTTAAGGATGTCTCCAATTTTACCATCCTCATGCATTATTACCGGGTGTCCCAAATTAACGGATGCCTATACTGTCTGGACATGCATACAGAAGACTTACCTGAGCCAGGCGAAACAGGGTGACCCCTCAAGCGCCGACAGTACCTGTTTTGACTTTTCCAGCCCGCGTGTAATTGGCCAGAATAACTCCGCTTGGTGTAAAAGAACTCTCTACTAAAGTAAATGCCGCCGGGATCGCCCCGTTTTCAAACAGTTTTTTCCCTTTACCAAGAGTCAGCGGGTGAATTTTGAGCCTGAGTTCGTCGGCCAGATCATTCTTCAATAGCAGCTGAATGAGCTGGCTACTGCCCCAAACCTGAATATCCGATCCATTTGAATTCTTGACTTTTTTGATATCTGCCACGCTTTTAATGAATACAGAATTTTTCCATTCTGATTTTTCCATGGTCTTTGACAGGACGTATTTTGTGCCATCATTAATACCCGGCCAAAAGTCTGCATGTTCAGGCCAGTAGCCAGCCCAAATCTCGAAAGTTTTTCTACCCAAAAGATAATCTGCAGGTTTCAGCTCTTCTTGCACGGCCTTACCATAAGCTTCGTCACTATACGGCGCTGCCCAGCCGCCATAGTTGAAACCACCCGATGGGTCTTCCCCGGGTCCGCCGGGCGCTTGCATGACTCCATCTAATGAAATCATTGATAAAACGGTTATTTTCCTCATATTACTTTACCTCCTGTTATAATTTTGTATGACACAAAACTCGGTAAGAATATGCTACCATTTCCATTTCAGTAGGTCGAATTCTTCTTCGCCAATGTCCAGGTCTTTCGGTTCGCACTTCATTTGTTTCGCCTGGATATTCATTTCCTGTTCAAAGATCCTGCTTTCTGGGGAAAGTGGAATCAGGATACGCATTTTTTCAGGAAGCCTTCGGAAACGGTTTTTCCCATTAGGTTCCGAGAGATGCCGAAGATTGATATCGGTGATCTTCTGGGTTAACAAAGGTTCATGATTTAAGCGGTACCCGGTGATCCAGTGCGCCAGCTCTTGTGCAGGGAGCAGCTTTACGGAAAAGTACGAAGCTTTATTCATTTCGTTGCTTCCCATATTCACTTGCTCCCGCTGTTCTTCAAATCCCTTCCTTATTTCATACGCCATCTTCAACAGCAGCAAACTCTCCGGGCTCTCCACTTCGGTGGTATCGGTCAGCATCCAGATCATTGAATATAGGTCTTGCAGATCGTAATAATCGCCCGTTATGTCGATCCCAGTTCCGTATGGTGTAGGTTTTCCAAACAGCATCGTCGTTAATTATCGTGTTTAACCGTCCACCTCAAAGGTAGGTTTCTGGGAAATAATTCATTGGCCCCGTTCTTCAAAAGCGTGCAGAATATGCAGGTTTTATGAGATCAGCCTCTATGAATTTGCCGATATTCTTGACCCACGTGAGCTGGAGCGCAGCGATCTGTCCACATTGCGGGTATTGGAGAAACGGAAAAAGCAAAAAGAGCTTTAGCTCCTATGCCTATTCAAGACCAAATACAATTATTCGGCTCGTTACTTTTCAAAGGCTGGGAAGAAGTGTTGGCCGTTGGATGGGAGAAGGGGTAAAAAGAGTGGCTATATGCCCGCATATGATTTCGATCCGTACTCTTATCGTACACATTGTCTGTAACGGAACTCACCAATGATCAGAGAACAATTGAAGATTTGGTAAGGTCTGGAAATAAGAAACTTTCCCAAAATGCATCTGTGAGGGTTTTAGTGATTTTTAGTTCTTGACTAAACGGTCCGGACAGGACTCGGGGGAGTGGGTTTATTGGACGTTAGAGGCGGTTTTTGATTGGGTGGGGGTGGTTTTTGGGGTGGTTATTGTATATCGAAACTACTCTCATCGCCTGTAGTCTTATAGATTATCCAGCAATTCCGATTTGAGGTGGTCGTATGCTCCTTTCTGATCGTAATTAATACCGGGACGTAATAGACCTTTGATATCTCTTTCGAATTCAGGATCAATCATTTTCTCATCCAGATTGAGCAAAAATTGTTTTCCGGTAGGTGGTTTGTTTACCACAAAATGCATGTATTCCGAATAGCAGGACAGCAGCTTATTTTTATCTATCTTCCGATTAGTCAATGCCCAGTAAATATCAAAGAGATCACGTCCCTTCCTTCGTTGGTATAATGCTCTTAGCTTTGTGCCCAACAATTCTTCCAGTTCATAAGAGATCACGGAACAATTGCCCGAGAACCAACTGTTGTTGGCTGCGTATGTTACTTTGTTTAATCCGAGTACTGAAAAATGCTCCCGGCAGTTGATTTCAATTTTCAGCCTTAAATTAATAACAGGAGGGATCTCAGACTCAAACCGGTAAATCACTGTATTGTTGTTCACGTTTTGCTTTATCGATCGTTTAGTTCCGAGAAATTTCAGCTTTTCCCGGATCCTTTCCAGCAGTGGCTTAATTGGGCCTTCGGAGATCTGGACTAAGTCAATGTCTTCAGAATAGCGCACTTGTGGTTTAAGAAACAGCTTATGCAAAGCGGTCCCTCCTCTGAATGCCAGGCTTTCTCTCAACAGGTCATCCGAGAACATTTCAATCAATGCCCGTGCAATAACCAGGTCTTGTTCTACTTGCGCATTATCAGGCCAGGGAGCAGTGTCTTTCCATTCTTCGATATATCTTCGTGGTATCATAAGTCGCTTTCTATACTTGTATTTTTTGCTACTTTCCAGTCCGGATCCAGTTCGCCCGTATCATTGGTTGAATCCTTAAGCAAAGGAATGGGGAAGTATTTTCTATCCCTGATTGCTCTT